>CACXHB010000052.1 GCA_902767315.1 uncultured Eubacteriales bacterium | reverse complement strand
CGACCGCCCTTCTCCAACTGTTCGCGCACCAGGCCTTCACCTGGTGCTTTCCCGTGCAGCTTTCCACCAGCAGATAATAACTCCGTGCGCAGGCAGTCATGGGCTGCCCTTCCAGCCCCGCGTCGACCCACAACCGCATCAGCCGCCGGGCGTATACCTCCCGCCGTTCCTTTTCTGCCCGATATACGTCGTATGCCGCAAATTCCAGCGACCAGCCCAGGAATACGTCGCCCCAGGAATCCATCCAGCCCTTTTTTCGCCAGTAGGCCGCCGTCTTTTCCACCAGCGGCAGATGCATTTCCGCCCGCTTCTCCCGGCCCGCCTTCAGCCGTTCCATCAGGGAGCCCGGCCGGTCCTTTCGGTAAATGTACAGTCGGTCGCTGATGAAGGAAACCCGCCGGCAGGCAGGCAGCAGGCACAGCTGAAACACCGTGTCCTCCCCGTACCGAACGCTTTCGTCAAACCACAGATTTTCCCGCAGCAGCAGCTCCCGGCGCACGCAGTCGCGCCACACAAAGGGCCACGCGCCCGGGGTCTGCATCAGCCTTCGCAGATCCCCCTCCCGCAGCATTTCGTCCCGGGGAGAAAGCGTCCATTTCAGCCAGGGATCCTTCTGTAGCTCCTCCGGCGGCAGCGTTTTCGCGCCAAAAACCACCAGATCCGGCTCCTTGCCCAGAATTTCCAACGCAAGCCGCCGGCAGGCGTCCAGCTCTAAAACGTCGTCCGAATCCACAAAGCACACGTATTCTCCCGTGGCCCGGCGAAGGCCCGCGTTTCGGGCAGCACTGAGGCCCCGGTTCTCCTGGGAAATCACCTGCACCCGGCTGTCCCGTCGGGCAAATTTATCCAAAATTTCCCCGGAATCGTCGGTAGACCCGTCGTTCACGCACAGAATTTCCAAATCTGTCCAGGTCTGATTCAGCAGGCTCTCCATGCATTTTTCCAGATACGCCCGGGTGTTGTATACCGGCACAATCAGACTCAGCTTCATTTCCCCATTCCGCCTTTCTCGGCATAAAACCGGGTCCAGTTCTGCACGTATCCCCGGGCCCAACGCAGCCCTCGGCGGGCCAGCTTCTTCCAGCCGCTCTCGCCGCCGGAAAACGCCGCTTCCGGGTTTTTCACAAACTTCTGCACGTCCTTCCAGCGTCCGGGGGTAAACATCTCCTGATCCAGTCTCCCCTGCGCCAGAATTTCCCGGAAGGCCTCCGCCCCATAGCGGGCGAATTCCCCCTTCATGGGCTGGCGCAGCCGCTCAATGTTCCACATGTAGGTATCAAACCGCAGCCGATTCATCACCCGCTCCAGCAGCTCCGCCTGGGGCCTGCCCTGCAAAAAACGCTGCATCTCGTCGTATTCGTCCCGCACGCAGTAAGCCTTGCTGGAGGAGGCGTTGACGGAAGACCCCGCGTTGTCCTGCCGATAGTGCAAAAACGCCCGATCCAGACAGAACACCCGCTGGGCGCAGGCCCATACCTTGAAATTAAAGCTTGCGTCCTGATAGGAAGCGCCCGGGGTTTCGTGGAATCGAATGCCGTTTTCCCGCACAAAATCCCCCCGGTAAATGGCGGACCAGATAGAGGGCTTCCCGTTCCAGAAGTCGATTTTCTCCAGATTCAGATCGTCCAACGGCCGGAACACCTGCCCGCAGAGCCGGGGCGGGATCACCTGAAAAAACTCGTCCCGGGGCGGCTCCTGCCCATAATATAAGAAGAAATTGGCCTTCACCACGTCGGCTTTCGCTGCCTTCGCCGCCTGATAAAGTTTTTCGAACATGTCCGGCTCCACCCAGTCGTCGGATTCCACAATGCCGATGTATTCCCCCCTGGCCATGTCAAGTCCCCGGTTCATGCTGTTGCCGTATCCGGTATTCTCCTTGTGCAACACCCGCACCCGGTCGTCCCTTTGGGCATACGCGTCCAGCATGGCCCCGCTGTTGTCTTTGGAACCGTCGTTGACGCAAATGATTTCGATGTCTCGCAGCGTCTGGCCCAATATGCTGTCCAGACACTGCTTCAGATATTGCTCCGCGTTGCACACCGGAACCACAATGGAAACCTTCGGCAAAGCGCATTTCTCCCTTCCGGTTGTGTTTCACTTCTTTTGTGTTTCGTCCGTCTCACCGGTGCGGTCGCTGATGATATAGCGGGGCCGCGCCTTTACTTCCATATAAATCTTGCCGATGTATTCGCCGATGATTCCCAGAAAAAGCGACTGAATGCCGCCGATCATCAGCACAATGCAGGCCGTGCTAGCCCAGCCGGGCACGCTGTGGCCGCTGACCGCCGTAATCACGCACCAGAGAATCCCCACCAGACTCAGCAGGAAAAAGAAGATGCCCGCGAAGGTAATCATCCGAATGGGCTTCACCGAAAGGCTGGTAATGCCGTCAAAAGCCAGCGCCAGCATTTTCTTCAGGGGATAATGGCTTTCCCCGGCGATGCGCTCGTGGCGTTCGTAACTGACACAGGTGCTTTTAAAGCCCACCAGCGGCACCATGCCCCGCAGGAACAAATTGACTTCCTTAAACTTTGCAAATTCCTGCAGCACCCGGCTGCTCATAAGCCGGTAATCCGCATGGTTGAACACCACGTCCGCGCCCATGAACCGCAAAAACTTGTAAAACCCTTCCGCCGTAACGCGCTTGAAAAAGGTATCCGTGTCCCGCTTGGAGCGCACGCCGTATACGATTTCGCAGCCGTCGTGATACGCGTCCACCATGGCCTCCATGGCGGAAATGTCGTCCTGGCCGTCGCAGTCGATGCTGATGGTAATGTCGCACTTGTCCTTGGCCTCCATCAGCCCCGCCAGCACGGCGTTCTGATGGCCCCGGTTCCGGCTCTGGCTGATGCCCAGAAAATGCGCGTCCTGCCGGGCCAGGTTGCAGATGATCTCCCAGGTGCGGTCCCGGCTGCCGTCGTTGACAAACAGCACCCGGCTTTCGCCGCTGATCTTCCCCTTGGCCTGAAGGTCCTGCAATTCCTTTAAAAACATGCCCGACGTGGTGGGCAATACCGCCTCTTCGTTGTAACAGGGAACAATAATATACAATATCGTATCTTTCATAAAGCTTTTCCCTTCCGCGGCCGGTTTCTGCCGCGATACGATCATTCGATAGTATTGTATGCCCTTAACATTTCTTATTTTACCACATATGTTAATTTCTGTCAACGAGCATACTTCTTCTATCCTTATTATGACCGGTTTTCTATCCAAAATGTTCCTCATCTTTGCAACTGTTTCCCATATTTTTTCGTCAAAAATGAGATAAACCCTGTTTTAGGAGTTCTACCAATGCAAATCCTTTTTTACGCCCTTTCCGGGGCAATCACTCTGGGGGTGCTGCTGGCGCTGGCGGCGCTGTTTGCCCCGCTTTTTTCTTCCCGCGAAAAGCGCCTGACCCGGCTGGGCCTGGGGCTGATTCCCGCGGCGTGCCTGTCCCTCGGGCTGTTTTGGGCCATGGGCTACGTCAACGCCCTGGTGTGCGTGCTGAATCTGGAGGTTATCTGGCTGCTGGTCAAGCTGGCGGCCCGGATTCTGCGCCGAAGACCCGGAAATCCCGCCGTCTGCGCCCTCGTCGCCCTGCTGCTCACGGGCATTTACCTCAGCACCGGTTGGGTGCTGGCCCATCGGGTGACCCAGACCCGCTACGAAATTGCCGGAACCGGCGCCGGCGCCCCGCTGCGTATCGCCCTGTTTACGGATTCCCACGTGGGCACCACCTTCGATGGGGCGGAGCTTTCCCGCTATGTTGCGGAAATTCAGGCGCAAAATCCGGATCTGGTGGTCATCGTCGGAGATTTTGTGGACGATTCCACTTCCCGGCAGGACATGCTGGCCGCCTGCGCCGCTCTGAAGCAGCTGCAAGCCCCCTACGGCGTGTACTTCAGCTTCGGCAACCACGATAAGGGCGATTACGACAACGCCCTGCGGGGCTATACCGGCGACGACCTGATTCGGGAACTGGAGAAAAACGGCGTTACCGTGCTGAAGGATGAATTTGTACCCCTGGGAGAGGATTTCTATCTGGTGGGCCGGCAGGACCTTTCCGAAAATCTCACGGATACGCCCCGGGCTGCCATAGGGAACCTGATGGCCCAGCTGCCCGAATCGAACCGCTATACCATCGTGCTGGATCATCAGCCGGCGGATTTTGACGCGGAAGCTCAGGCCGGCGCGGGATTGGTGCTCTGCGGCCACACCCACGGCGGCCAGATGATCCCCATCAATTACCTGGGCCAGTGGTTGGGCGTAAACGACCTGCGCTATGGCCATGAGCGCCGGCAGAACACGGATTTCATCGTTTCTTCCGGCATTTCGGATTGGGAGCTGCTGTTCAAAACCGGCTGCCACAGCGAATATGTGCTCATCGACCTGTTGCCCTGAGGGCGCAATTTGGGGGAGGCGGCTCGACCGTCTCCCCCGTTTTTTGTCTGGATTTCTTCTTATTAATATAGCTTAGAACAGCGCCTCTTTTTTGCCGGGCACGCCCTGGGCCACCACCCGGCCCCCCTTGCAGGAAAGCAGCACCGCCGCGTTCTGGTTCAGCGCGTCGTAATAGTTCTTCGCGTCCAGCACGATGAAGCTGGCGGGATTGCCCACGCGAATGCTGTAGCTTTCGCCCAGGTGCAGCGTCCGGGCCGCGTTGGTGGAAATGAACCGGTATGAATTCATGATGTCCTCATAGCCCATCATCTGGCACACGTGCAGCCCCAGGAACACCACGTCCCGCAGCGTGCCCGTGCCCATGGGATACCAGGGATCGAAGATGTCGTCGTGGCCGAAGGACACGTTCACCCCCGCCTGAGTCAGCTCCTTCACCCGGGTCACGCCCCTGCGCTTGGGATAGGTGTCGATTCTTCCCTGCAGATGGGTGTTCACCAGGGGATTGGATACGAAGTTAATGCCGCTGAGCTGAATCAGCCGCATCAGCCGCTGCACATAGGCGTTGTTGTAGGAATGCATGGCGGTGGTGTGGCTGGCGGTCACCCGGTCGGTAAGCCCGGATTCGTACGCCCGGGCCGCCAGGGTTTCCAGTCCCCGGGAGGCTTCGTCGTCGATTTCGTCGCAGTGCACGTCCACCAGCTTGTCGTACTTCTCCGCCAGCGCCACCGCGTAGTTCAGAGAAGAAACGCTGTATTCCCGGGTGAATTCGTAATGGGGAATGGCGCCCACGCAGTCCGCGCCCATGCGCACCGCGTCCTCCAGCAGCTTGCGGCCATTGGGATAGCTTTCGATGCCCTCCTGGGGGAAGGCCACCACCTGAATGTCCATCACATCCCGCAGCTCTTCCCGCATTTCCAGAATCGCCTCCATGGCGGTAAGCTTCGGGTCGGTCACGTCCACATGGGTGCGAATGTGCTGAATGCCGTTCATGGCGTACAGCCGCACCGCCCGGCCCACCCGTTCCCGCACGTCCTGCCGGGTCAGCTTTTCCTTGCGCTTGGCCCAGCATTCAATGCCTTCGAACAGCGTTCCGGACTGATTCCACACCGGATCACCCGCCGTGAGGCAGGTGTCCAGGTGCACGTGGCTTTCGATGAAGGGGGGCAGCGCCAGCTTTCCGCCGAAATCCTGCTGCTCTTCCCCTTCCCGGGGCAGAAGGGCTTCGCCGATTTCCGTAATTACGCCCTCTTCCACCCGAATATCCTGAAGCTTTTCCGCGTTTTCGATGTACAGATTCCGAAACAGCATGGCATTTTCTCCCTTACAGTTCAGTTTTTGCGAATCGCCTTGCCCACCAGATAGCAGGCCACGGCGACGATCATGTTGTTGATGGCCGCGATGCCGAAGGTGAATCCGGGAATGATGTTGCCGCCGGTGAGGTTGCCCACCACCGCGCCGGCCACCACGCCGATGATAGCCGCCCAATTCACCGGGCTGTGCGCCGCCTCTTCGCCTTCATACTTGCTCTTGCCGGTGAAGTAATCCACAATCAGGATCACGCCCACTGCCGGCAGGGTGGCGTTCAGAAGGGTCAGCCAGTTGCAGAAGTTGTAGTAAAGCCACATGGCGGCCAGCGTACCCACCACGCCGGCCAGAATCACCATAGGCTTCTTCTTTTTGCCGGTAATGTTGGCCAGCCCCAGTGCGCCGGTGTACAGTGCGTTGTCGTTGGTGGTCCAGATGTTCGCGCCCAGCACCAGGAAGGCGAAGACGCCCAGGTTCAGTTCGATCATAACCCAGAAGATGTCGTTGTTGCCCACAAAGGCTCCGGCCACGCCGCCGAAGCAGAACATCAGGGTGTTGCCGATGAAGAAGGCAATGATGGTGGTCCATACGGCGGCCTTGTTGCCCCGGGCGAAGCGGGTGAAGTTGGGGGTGGCGGTGCCGCCGCTGACGAAGGAGCCGATGACCAGGCCCACGCCGGAAAACAGGGTGAGCTTGCCGACGGACTTGGCGAAAATGGCCGTCAGTCCGCCGCCCTGCACCGTGGCGGTCACCATGGCGTAAGTGCCCAGAATGGCGATCAGCGGCACGGAGACGTAGGAGACGATTTCCAACCCTTTAAT
>CACXHB010000051.1 GCA_902767315.1 uncultured Eubacteriales bacterium | reverse complement strand
TCCAGAATATCGGCGCATTCCGCCTGCACAATGGCCACATGGTGCTCGAAGCCGTTTTTCGCCACGTAGTGCATCAGTCCGTCCAGATTCTTCACATGGCACACCGCCACGCCGCCGAAGGTCTCCAGGGGATCGTCGGTGAATTCCCCCTGACCCAGATAGCACTTGATGACCCCCCGGCGGTCGTCGGTTGAGACCTTCAAGAAGGTCATCTTATCCGGCCGCACCCGGCCCTTCAGCGCGCCGAAGGAATATTCCGTGCCCAGGGTGGTGGCCAGAATATCCAGATTGGCGATTTCCGGTTTTTCCCGGAAGGCGGCGGCGGGATAATTGGAGCAGTGCACGTTGACGCACCGGTCGGTATCGCCGCCGTAATTGTTGTCCCAGTCCTGATACACCGGGGCCACGCCGGAGGCCTTCAAAAGGGCCAGCAGGCTCACCGCGCCCATCACGTCGGTTTCGCAGGCGGAGGGCAGGCCGCGGCTGGACATCATGCTCATGGAAAGACAGGCGGCGCAGCCATAATTGGCCTCCACGCTGTCCCAGCACTGCACGGCGGAGGCCACGCATTCGTGATCGGCCATCCACTGGTCGATGGTCAGGGAAAGCTTGGCCTGCTTCAGCACCTTTTCTCGGGCGATGCCGGGGCAGATGTTGCCATAGGCGCGAATCTCCGCCTCCCGGGCCAGCACCCGGGGGTCGTCGTCCTGCAGCAGCCACGCGTCGGCGAAAATTTCAGACATGTCCTCCGTAATCACGCTGATGCCCGCCTGCTGCAGCAGCTTCTCGGAATAGCGCACGGTGCGGAAGGGGGTAACCCGGGCGCCCAGCTGGGCGATGCGGGCGGTGCGCAGGGCCTTCACCACGGCGCAGACGCGGGCAAAGCGCTCCACGTCGGCGTGGAATTCCTCGGAATCCACCGGACAGGTGTGCCGGGCGGTGAGGCTGTAGGGGATGCCGTACTGATAGAGATTGCTGCACAGGGAAAGCTTGCCGCAGTAAGCGTCCCGGCGGTTTTCCAATTGCAGCTTGTCCAGATCGTCGTCGCAGGCCTGAATGAGGATGGGCACGTTGAGCCCGCTCATTTTGATGGCGTCGGCCACGCCGGTTTCTTCCCCGAAATTGGGCAGACACACGATGACGCCCTCGATTTCCGCCGAATGGGCCCGGAACAGCGCCGCGCACTTTTTCGCTTCTTCATAGGTCATGGTCTGGCCCAGGCAGGTATCCTCCGGGGACAGGGCGATCACCTGATGTCCCCATTGCTCCATGGCGGCCATCAGCTTTTCCCGGGCGGTGCGCACCAGATGATCCGGGAAAAAGGAGCGGTTGGAAATGATTACGCCAAAGGTGGACATGTTGATTTTCCTCCGTCTTTCGTTTTATTTCAATTGGGCCCGGGCCACGGCCAGTTTCCAGGCCCGGCGCATTGCCTCCCGTTTTTCCGGGGCCATCCGGGGTACGTATTCCCTGCCGGCGGCCTGCCGGGCTGGAATTTCCTCCAGAGAAGCATACAGCCCCGTCTTCAGCCCGGCCATATACGCCGCCCCCAGGGCGGAAAGCTCCGCGTGGCCCGCGCAGCGCACCCGGCAGCCCGCCAGATCCGCCTGAGCCTGCATCATCAGGGCGTTTTTCGCCCCGCCGCCGTCCGCCGCCAGCAGCGCCGGGGCGCTGCCGCAGAAGGCCGCCATGGCCTCGGTCACGTCGGCGCAGCGCTGGGCGATGCCCTCCAGCGCGGCCCGGGCCACGTGGGCCCGGGTGCTGCCCCGGCTCAGGCCGCAGAGAACGCCCCGGGCGTCTCCGTCGAAATAGGGCGCGCCCAGGCCGGACAGGGCGGGCACCAGCTGCACGCCCCCCGCGTCCGGCACCGTGGCGGCCATTGCTTCAATTTCCGCCTCGTCCCGGAACCAGGCCATTTCCCGGCACAGCCACACCAGCGTATCGCAGGAACAGGTGATGTTCCCCTCCGTCTGATAATGCACCCTGCCGCCATAATGGAAGGCCACGGCGGTAGTCAGGCTGCCGTCCGGGCAGATGGCGGGGGTCTGGCCCATGTTCATCATCACCGAAGAGCCGGTGCCGTAGCTGACCTTGGTATCCCCCGGATGCACGCAGCCCTGACCGAACAGGGTGGCGTGACTGTCTCCCAATACGCCGGTAATGGGCACGCCCTTCCAGAAGCCGAATTCCCCGTCCGTGGGCAGAATCTCCGGGGCCAGCATGCTCCTTTCCAGCCCGAAGATCCGGATCATGTCGTCATCCCAGGCAAGGGTCTTCAGGTTCATCAGTTGGGTGCGGCTGGCGTTGGACACATCCGTCACGTGCCGGCCGGTGATGCGATAAATCAGATAGCTTTCGATGGTGCCCATGGCCAGATCGCCGCCCCGGGCCATTTCCAGCAGATCCGGCCGGTTTTCCAGCAGATGGGCCACCTTGCTGGCCGGGTAATAGGGGCTCAGGCCCAATCCCGTGGTGCGCAATATCTGTTCCGCCTGTCCCGCCAGACGGGCGCACACATCCCGGCCCCGCACGTCCTGCCACACGATGGCCGGGCACACGCTTTTGCCCGTGCGCCGATCCCACAAAACCACGGTTTCCCGCTGATTGGAAATGGCCAGCGCGGCGATTTCGGAAAGGGGCGTATCCCCCGCCGCCTGATCCAGCACGGTCATGACGTTGCGATAAATCTCCTCCGGGTCGTGCTCCGCCAGCCCGTCGCCGGGGTAATATTGCCGGTGGGGCAGGCTGGCCCGGCGGACGATCTCTCCCCGTCCATCCACCAAAAAGGCCTTGCTGGCGGAGGTGGACTGATCCAGCGCCAGAATGTACTTCATTTCAGCCCCTCCTCCACCGCCTGAGCGACGCCTTCGGCGGTGAGTCCATAATGAGCGAAGACCTCCGCCGCCGTGCCGGAATAAAGCGTCTCGTCCGGCAGGCCCAGAATGCGCATCTTCGTGGGCCGCTTCTGGCAGAGCACCTCCGCCGCCGCCGCCCCCAGACCGCCGTGAACGCTGTGTTCTTCGCAGGTGATCACCAGTCCCGTTTCCGCCGCGGCCAGGATGGCCTGCTCGTCCAGGGGCTTAATGGTGTGCATGTCGATCACGGAAATTTCGATTCCCCGGCCGGAAAGCAGTCGGGCCGCCTCCAGGGCGGGATACACCATTTCGCCGCAGGCGATCACCGCCGCGTCCTTCCCCCGGCGCAGGAAATTGGCCTTTCCCGCCTCAAAGGGGCAATCCTCCCCGTAAACCTCCGGCACCGGGCCCCGGCCCATGCGCACATAGGCGGGCTTTCCGGACGCGGCCAGATACCGGGTCAGCGCCTCAGCCTGCCGGGCGTCCGCCGGCAGAAATACCTCCAGATCCGGAATGGCCCGCATCAGGGCCACGTCCTGCACGGCGTGGTGGGTGCCGCCCAGAGCCCCGTAGCTGACGCCGCCGGACACGCCGATGACCTTCACATCCCGGTGGCAATAGGCCACGTCCACCTTCACCTGTTCGGCGCTGCGGGCGGCGTAAAAGCTGGCCGGGCCGCAGACGAAGGAGGTGATTCCCTCCAGGGTCAGACCCGCGGCCATGCCCACCGCGTCCTGTTCCGCAATGCCGCATTCCACAAACTGTTCCGGCAATTCCCGGGCGAAATCCGTCAGCGTCACGCTGCCCCGGCTGTCGGTGGCCAGCGCCCAGATGTTTTTGTTTTCCCTGGCCAGGGAAACCAGCGTCTCCGTAAATGCCTTTCTTACCGCCTTCATGCCCAATCCACTCCCTTCACGCCCAGGGCCTGATAGGCCTCCAAAAGCTGTTCCTGGGTGGGCACCTTGTGGTGCCATTCCGCCCGATTTTCGGCAAAGGGCAGCCCCTTGCCCTTTACGGTTCTGGCCATGAGGCAGTGGGGCTTGCCCCCCTCCGCCGCCAGATGGAAATAGGCCTTCACCTGCTCCATGTCGTTGCCGTCGATTTCCGTAACCTCCCAGCCGAAGGCCCGCCATTTGTCGGACAGGCTGTCCAGCGCCATGACGTCCTCGGTGCCGCCGCTGATCTGCAGGCCGTTCCGGTCCACAATGGCGAAAAGATTGTCCAGATGGTAATTGGCCCCGGCCATGGCCGCTTCCCACACGCTGCCTTCGGCCTGTTCGCCGTCGCCCATCACCACAAATACCCGGTGCCCCGTGCCCCGGCGCTTTGCCGCCAGGGCCGCGCCCACGCCGATGGGCAGGCCGTGGCCCAGGGCGCCGGTGGACATTTCAACGCCGTTTACCCGGCAATTGGGGTGCCCGATGAGGGGGCTGCCCGCCTGAGAAAATTCCCGGAGCATCTCCCGGGGGAAATACCCCTTGTCCGCCAGTATGGCCCAATAACCCTCCACGGAATGGCCCTTGCTCAGCAGGAAATGATCTCCCGGGCGCAGGGTGTCGTAAAAAAGACAGGTGAGCACGTCCAGACAGCTCATGGCCCCGCCGGTATGCCCGGTCTTTGCCCGGGTAATCATGGTCACCGCGTCCGCCCGCCTTTGGGCAGCGATTCGCTTCAGTTCCTGAATTTCCATCGATTCGCACTTCCTTTTCTCTTTTGTCCCCGCGCCGGGAATGCCCCGGGCTTATTCCACCCGGGTGAGAATCACGCCGCAATAAGGCCGGGTGGGCAGGGCGATATCCGCCGTGCCGGTATAAACCCCCGCGTCCTCCACGGTCATGTTCCATGCGTCAAAGATTTCCGCCCGATATTTCGCGCCCTCCGGCAGTTGGTAATGCTTCTCACCGGGCTGCCGCACGCCGAAATAATAAAGGAATTTCCGCTGTCCATAATCCAGCCCGTCCACCCGCCAGGGATATTCCCGGGCGAAGGCGGGATGCTGCGGCATGGATTCCATGATTTTCCGCAAAAATTGAATGCGCTGAGATGCCTGCCCATGGAGAACGCCGCCCTTGGACCACCACAGCACCTGATCCGGAGAAAGATACGTCTCTCCATGGCCCACGTATCCCCCCAGGGCAAAGCCCGTCCACATGCGGTTCACCATCTCCTGCGCCGGAATGTTGCCCCAGGAATCGGGAATGTTGCCCTCGTAACAGCATTCGTCGATGACCACGGGCTTTTCGTATTCCTCCAGCCACCGGGGCGTCTTTTCAATGTCCGAGGACTGGATGGAGCAATGGGTGACCCAGGGCTTGCCGTAATCGTAAAATCCGTTGCAATTGTGAATGGAGCGCAGATGGCCCGCCGGGTCCTCCTCCGCCACCAGACGGAAATTATCGTCCCAATCCAGCATGGTCTTGTTGCGCATCAGGTCGTATTCATTGGCGAAGGACCACCACACGTTCCGGAATCCCGCCAGCCGGGCCACGGCGTACCGCAGATAGGCAAGGTCGGTTTCTCTGGGCATATCCGCAAATCCCCAGCGGTCGTAGGGATGGAACAGAATCAGGTCCGCCTCAATGCCCATTTCCCCCAATTGACCAATGCGCTTTTCCAGATGCCGCCAGTATTCCGGGTCAAATTTCGAAAAATCCCACTGATAGCCCCCTTCGGTTTTGCCCCCGGGGAAGGGGAAATGCGCCGGGTCGTTGGCGTTGTAGAGATAATGCTTGGGGAAAATGCACATGCGAATCTTGTTGAAGGGCCCGTTTTTCAGGGTTTCCAGGGTCTGGTTTTCCATCTCCTCCCCCTGATGGGTCCAGCAATAGCAGGTGGTGCCCACGCAGGAATAGTCCGCGCCGTCGGCGTAGGCCAGCCGGGCCAGGCGACCGGTTTTTTCCACCACCACCGGGCCGTGAGCGGCGGCGGGGCCGCATTCGAAGGTTCCGGTCTGTCCGTTCAGCTCCGGGGCGTTGGAAGTGGTTTCATACCGCCACGTGCCCTCGCTGTCGGGCATCATCCGCAGGCCGTAGCGGCCTTCTCCGTCATAAAAGCCACGCACCCACATCCGGCGGTTGCGGCAGGTAAATTCCGCGGTGAATTCCACCGACTGATACGCGTCCTCCCGGTCGGAGCCGGAAAACCACTTGGTAAAGGTTTCCCACTTTGCAATGGTTCGCTGTTCCATGGTCAGGCTCCTTTTGGGATAATTTTATTATAACAGATTTGCATTCAAAAAGAAACACGAAAAGTGGCCGCCGACGCAGCAGCGCCGACGGCCGTAAGGAGGAAAATTAATCGTAGGTGAAGCTGCTGTCAAACAGGAACTCCAGAGAGCACCAGAAGGTGAACGCCAGTCCCTCGGGAATGTTGTGGATGTCGGAATCCGCCACCACGATGGAGGACTGCCCCAGAATGGGAATGATCACGTACTTCTCCTGGGCCACCTGCTGGGCGATTTCGGGCAGCACTTCGTTGACGGCGGTCACGGGATCCGTGGCCATCAGATCCTGCACCCGCAGCCGCAGCTGTTTGTATTCCTCGGAGGGTTCCAGATAATTGCCCGCCTCGGCCTCGGGAATGTCCCCGGAAAGGCCGCCGGCGTTGACCCACGCGTTCCACAGAACGTCCCAGGTGCCGAAGCCCCAGTCCAGATAATGCCACAGTTCGCTGCCATGGCACAGGGCGATGTACATGGGAATCTCGTTGGCGTCCTTGGCCGCGTCGTACAGAGAGGATTCGGTGGTATACACGGAGATGTTCAGGCCGATTTCCCGCCAGTATTCCACATAAAGCTCGCCGGCGGTGATGTAATCCTGATAGCTGCCGTTGTTCCAGATCTGTACACTGAAGGGATAGCCGTTGGGGGTCTCGCGATAGCCGTCGCCGTCGATGTCCTTCATGCCCATTTCGTCCAGCAGGGCGTTGGCGCCCTCGATGTCATAAGAGCAATCGTACAGTTCGTTTTTCCGGGCCAGATCCAGGCACACCACGTCGTTGATCTCGTCCGCGTCGATGGCCCGCATGATGGCTTCGCGGAAGCGGACGTCGCCCACCACGTCCTGCCAGGCCCTGGAGGCTTCGTCCTCGGCCACGGTGCCGTCGGCGTTGAGGCCATAGGTGGCGTTCATGAAGATCACGGGCACGGTGTTGTGGAAACGGCGGGTGTAAACGGTATAGCCGCTCTTTTCCTCGTTTTCCAGCAGCAGGGAGTAATCCGTGAAGAAGGCTTCGGCGATGTTGATGTTGCCGCTGATTACGTCCATGAGCTTGACTTCGTTGTTTTCCTCGTACTTGGACTGCACGTAATCAAAATAGGGCAGCTGCTGGCCGTCCGCGTCCACCTTGAAGTAATAGGGATTGCGCACCCAGTTGGTGGTGGTGGTGCTGGCGTCGGTCATGATCCAGGGATACAAAACGGGGAAGTTCGTGTCGATGAGGCCTTCGAAGGTGACGCTGGTCAGGGCCGCGGTGGGGTTGGTCAGTTCCCAGTTGGTCATGTCCACCTGGTTGAACACATACGTCCACACGCCCTCTTCTTCCGCGTTGTCATACCCCAGCTCCGCGGCGAAGGGCTTCAGGAATTCATAATAGGCTTCCCTGGAGCCGTGGCATTCCTCCGCGTAATCGGGATGGAACTGCTTAAGGTAATGGGCGGGCTTGAGCATCTCGGTGTAACCGCACCATCCCTTGATGGAGCAGAAGACCAGGAAGCCGCCGTAGGGCTGATCGAAGGACACCTGGAAGGTCCAGTCGTCGATCCTCTCAAAGGCCATGGGGGTGCCGTCCGCC
>CACXHB010000050.1 GCA_902767315.1 uncultured Eubacteriales bacterium | reverse complement strand
TCGCCCAGATTCAGCTGCACCGTGCCCGTCTTGTCCAGCGTCACCTTCGTGGGCTTGTACGGGTCAACCACTTTCACGGTCACGGAAGCGGATTTGCCGTTGTTGGTGGTGGCCGTAATCCGCACGCTTCCCTCGCTGACGCCCCGCACCTGGCCGTTTTCCACCGTGGCGACACGGCCGTTGCTGGTTTTCCATGTCAGACTGAATTCCGCGTTCTCCGGGTCGGAGATTACGTCCAGATTCAGCGTGTCACCCAGGTTCACATACGCCGTGCCCGCCGGGCTCAGGGTAATCTTATTGGGCTTGGGCGCGGGCTGATAGACCGGCGGTTCCACCGTATAGCCGCACTCTCCACACACGCCGCCCACCAGCGTATGCGGTTCCAGCACGGAATGATCCGTTTCCCAGAAGGCGAATGGAGACGAGATGTTCACACCAGCTATCTTTCCATCGCTAATGTGCAATTCGGAGCCGCAATCGTCACAGGTAGCCATGTAGGAAGAAGAAGGCGTATCCTCATCGTAGACCAGTTTTGCATAAACCCGAAGGTGGGAAGTTTCGTTCCAATCCCGACAATAACGGGCGGCAACTTCACCCGGATAGTGAATCGTGTAGCTCGTATGCGGGCAAATATACGATCCACTCGGCTCATAGGAATCCGTCCAGGGATCCCAAATAGCGTCACACTTGCCGCAATGATAAATGCCATCTTCCGCGAAGAATAGGCTCTTGTGACTGCACGGGTACTTGATGACCTTCGTTGCACCGCACTCTTCGCAATACATGTGATTCTTTTCTTTCGAATTGAAATTGTACCACGTATGCCGATACCTGTGCTGTTCAACTCTGTTCCAGGCAATCGTCTGAATCACGTCGCCGCAATCGTCACATACAAGACTCCGGCTGGTATAGGTAATGGTATAGACATGATACGTCTCGTCCAGCTTTACCGTATCCGTATATTCGCATTCAGAATTGACCCAGAGGTTCTTGTGCTGACAGGCAGAAGTCGCCCGCGCCGCCTGCAGAACCGCCACGTCGAAGCCCTCGGGCACCTGAATTTCTTCCGCTGCTTCCGCCGTCTGTGCGGGAACCTCCGCGGGCTGCTGCGCAGGGACTTTCTCGGGGACAGGCGTAACTTCCTCGATCGGTTCCTCCGTGGGAACGACGGTCTCTGCTCCTTCGACAATCGTCTCCGCAAGGGGCGCTTCCGTAACAGGCGCTTCCTCCGCCAGCGACGGGACGGGAATGCCGGTAATGAGCAGGCTCAGCAGCATCATTCCCAGCAATGCTTTCTGCAGCATCTTCTTCATGATGTCTCCTCCTTCGGGGAATTCAGTTTTATAACGATGATTCATATTAACATGCTTTTCCCCATTTTACAATGGATTTCGGACACAGCCAACTGTGTTTTTCCATAAAAAACGGGGGCTTCCCCTGAGAGAAGCACCCCGTTGATGCATTCGGTTTTATTCCGCGCCCCGGCAGTAGAGCTCGATGGCCTCGCCGGCCAGCCGCGCCGTGCCCGGCCCACCCGCCGCGTCGATGCTTTGGGTCAATTCCCCGCCGCCCACGTACATCTTGCCCAGGCAGCGGAACATTTGCGGCGTGCATTCGTAAAAATGCCGGGTGATGTACGCCTGCAGCTTCCGCACCAGTTCCTGCACCGGCTCGCTGTCCGGCGCCTGCCCCAGGTGCATGCCGATTTCCCGAAAAATCCCCATCATCTCATCGGCCAGGGCCTGTTCCTGCTGGGCCGTACGCTGCCGCGCCTTTTCCTCATATTCCCGATAAGCCGGGGTATTTCCCCACTGCTGACGCACCTGCCGGATGCGTTCGTCCAGCTTCCGCCGGTCAAAGGCGGAAAAATCCATTCCTTCCATATATTTCACTCCCAATCCTCGAATTCCTTTTGCGAAAAGCAGCAAATTTTCCAAATGCTCCCGCCGGGCCTCCAGCAGCGCAATCTGCGCCTCCAGCGCCTGAACGGTTTCGCCCTTTTCCAGCAGGCAGGCAATTTCCTTCAGGGGAAATTCCAATTCCCGCCAGAGCAGAATCTCTTTCAGCCGCGCAAGGGAGCCTTCGTCGTACATTCGATACCCCGCCCGGGTCACCTGGGTCGGGGGCAGCAGGCCCATCCGGTCGTAAAGGCGCAGGGTACGCACCGTGACCCCGGAAATGCGGCTGACTTCGCCAATGGAAAACATGCTTCTCACCTCGCAGGAACGAGTATAAGCCCTCTCCCTGCGTCAGGGTCAAGCCCTCCGGGAGAAATTTTCGGAAGAAATTTTACAGCCCCTGAAAGCCCGTGGCCTTCAGAATCTGATTTGCGATGTACACGCAGCCCACGTGATTGGGATGGATTCTGTCCCAAGCGATGTTGGCCGGGTGCATGTGGGTGAACAGCTCGTCCCAGGCAGCCTGCAGATCGATGAAGGTCTGGCCGTATTTCTCCGCCAGCTTTTTTACGATAGCGCCGTATTCGTCCATCCGCGCCCGCATGGGGTCGGCCCTGTTGGGCTCCATGAAATAGGGGGTGATGAGAATCATGCCCTTCACCCGGGGCAGGGTTTCCCGAATCAGCTGATCGTAGGTTTCCTCAAATTCGTCGGGCAGCACGTGCTCCTCCGTCTGCAGGGGGCTGTCGAACTGCCGCCAGACGTCGTTGATGCCGATGAGCACGCTGACCCAATCCGGCTTCTGGTCGAACACGTCCGTCTGCCAGCGGGCCTTCAGATCCCGCACCCGGTTGCCACTGACGCCCATGTTCACGAACCTGAGCCGCATTTCCGGCATCATGCAGGTGTACTGGGCTGCCACGTCGGTGACGTAGCTGGTACCCAGGGCTTCGAACAGACCCTCGCCCACGGGCTTGGCCCGGTTGTAATCCGAAATAGAATCGCCGATAAAGAGCACCTTGTCTCCCTTTTGAAACAGCATGGATTTTCTCTCCCCTCGCGTCAGTTATTCAGGTTCCACAATACGCTCACCGCGTCCGAAGGCATCCGCAGATCGCCCCGGGGCGACAGCGCCACCGAGCCCACCTTGGGGCCGTCGGGCATGCAGGAGCGCTTGAACTGCTGGTTGAAGAACCGGCGGCAGAAGGTCTTCAGCCAGTAGGTCACCGTCTTTTCGTCATACCGGCCCCGGAACGCCGCCAGCGCCAGCCGCCGCACCTTTTCAGGCGTGCAGCCCCGGCGCAGAATATAATACAGGAAGAAATCGTGCAGCTCATAGGGGCCCACCAGATCCTCCGTCTTCTGGGCGATTTCGCCGTCCACCGGGGGCAGAAGCTCCGGACTGACGGGGGTGGCCAGAATGTCCTCCAGGGCCGCGGCCAGCTCCCGGTCCTCCGTGCGGTCGGCTTCGTATTTCACCAGATACCGCACCAGCGTTTTGGGCACGGAGGCGTTGACCGCGTACATGGACATGTGGTCGCCGTTGTACGTGGCCCAGCCCAGGGCCAGTTCGGAAAGATCGCCGGTGCCGATGGCAATGCCCCCCAGCTTGTTGGAAAGGTCCATCAATACCTGGGTGCGTTCCCGGGCCTGACAGTTTTCATAGGTAACGTCCCGGGCCTCGGGGGATACACCGATGTCCTTAAAATGCTGATTCACCGCCGCGCCGATGGGAATTTCCATAAATTCCGTGCCCAGCCGTTCAGAAATGATCTGGGCGTTGGAACGGGTGCGGGCGGTGGTGCCGAAGCAGGGCATGGTGATGGTGGTAATGCCCTTGTGATCCAGTCCGCAAAGATCAAAGGCCCGGGCCGTCACCAGCAGCGCCAGAGTGCTGTCCAGTCCGCCGGAAACCGCCACCGCCGCCCGGCCGCAGTGAATGTGGGTCAGCCGGGTAGCCAGGGCGTGGGCCTGAATGTCCAGAATTTCCTCGCAGCGGGCCTCCCGCCGGGCCGCGTCCGAAGGCACAAAGGGCATGGGGTCGATCAACCGGGTAAGGGACAAATCCTCCTGATGCAGATCGAATTCCACCGTATAGAATGGACGCCCGGCCTTGCCGAAAGTGTTCATCCTGCGCCGCTCATGATCGAGAAATTCCACGTCGATTTCCGAACAGACGATGCCCGTTTCATACCGTTTGGACTGGGCCAGCAGCACGCCGTTTTCGGCGATGAGGTTGTGTCCGGCAAACACCAGATCGGTGCTGCTCTCCCCCGCCCCCGCGTCGGCGTACAGATAGGCGCACAGAAGCTTTGCCGACTGGCTGGTCACCAGCATCCGCCGGTAATCCGCCTTGCCCACGCTTTCGTCGCTGGCGGAGGGATTGGCGATGATCGTGGCCCCCGCCACGGCCAGAGCCACGCCCGGGGAATCCGGCACCCACAAATCCTCGCAGATTTCCGTTCCGATGGTCATTTCCGGCATCTGTCGGCACCGGAGCAGCAGATTTCCCCCAAAGGGCACGCTTCGGCCCAAAAGCTCCACCATGCGCACCTCGTCCGGGCCGGGGGTAAAGTGGCGCATTTCATAATACACGCTGTAATTGGGCAGGTTCCGCTTGGGAACGATCGCCAGAATTTCGCCGCCCTTGAGATAGATGGCGCAATTGTACAGCCGCCCTTCAAAGGCCAGCGGCGCGCCCACGCAGGTCAGCAGGTCCATATGGGCCGAATACGCCCGCATTTTTTCCAAAGCCTCCAGCGCTCCCTGCAACAGGGGCCGGGACAAAAGCAGATCGGAGGCCGTGTATCCGGTAACGCTCAGTTCCGGCAGCACCAGCAGCTTGGCCTTTTTCTCCTCCGCCTGCCTCATCAATTCCATCATCGCTTCCGCATTGCCCAGGCAGTCCGCCACGCGAATGCTCGGCGTGCCCACGGCCACCCGCACAAATCCGTCCTTCATTTCCGCTCCTCCGCTTCCATTGGGTCTTTCCCCTCTATTATACCTTTTTCCTTCCGCCGCGCAAGATAAAACCGCCTGCGGATTTGCAAATCCTCGGGCAAAAGTTTATAATACCTTCAGAAAATCCGCGAAGGGAGCTTTCGCCCATGTACATTGCCGATCTGCACATCCATTCCAAATATTCCCGGGCCACCAGTCGGGATTGCGACCTGACGCACCTGGATCTGTGGGCCCGGAAAAAGGGCGTGGGTCTTCTGGGCACGGGGGATTTCACCCACCCCGCCTGGCGGGAGGAAATGCAGACCTGTCTGGAGGAAGACGGCGCGGGCCTTTACCGGCTGCGGAAGGAACTGCGCCTGCCCCTTTTCCTGCCCGGAGAAGAAGAAGTCCGCTTCGTCATTTCCGGCGAAATCAGCACCATTTATAAATGGGACGGCAAAACCCGCAAGGTGCACCACCTGATTCTGCTGCCCTCCCTGCAGGCGGCCCAGGAGCTCTCCCGCCGGCTGGAAATCATCGGCAATATCCATTCCGACGGCCGGCCCATTCTGGGGCTGGACAGCCGCGACCTGATCCAGATCGTCTTCGACGCATGCCCGGAAGCCGTCTTTATTCCCGCGCACATCTGGACCCCGCATTTTTCCGTCTTCGGGGCCTTTTCCGCCTTTTCTTCCCTGGAGGAATGCTACGGCCCCATGGCCGGGCGCATCCACGCCCTGGAAACCGGGCTGTCCTCCGACCCGCCCATGAACCGCATGCTCTCTTCCCTGGACGGCTATCAGCTGGTTTCCAATTCCGACGCCCATTCTCCCGCCCGCATCGCCCGGGAGGCCAATCTTCTGGCGGGCACGCCCTCCTATGCCGGGCTGCGCCGCGCCCTGGAAACCGGGGACGGCCTGATGGGCACCATCGAATTTTTCCCGGAAGAAGGCAAATACCATCTGGACGGCCACCGGGCCTGCAAATGCCGCCTGACCCCGGAGGAAACCGCCGCCGCGGGAGGCCGCTGCCCCGTCTGCGGCAAAAAGATCACCGTGGGCGTGCTGAATCGCGTCTCTTTGCTGGCGGATCGCCGGGAGCAGGACGCGCCGACGTTCAAGCCCTTCGAAAGCCTGATTCCCCTGCCGGAGGTGCTGGCCGACTGCATGGGCCTTTCCGTCGCCTCCAAAAAGGTGCAGCAGGCCTATGAACAGGCCCTGACCCGGCTGGGGCCGGAGATGACCATTCTCCGGCAGACGCCCCTTGCCCAGATTCGGGAGGCCCTCGGCCCCCTTGCGGAAGAGGCCGTTGCCCGGCTGCGGGCGGGAAAGGTGCTGCGGGAAGCGGGCTATGACGGAGAATACGGTCATATTTCCCTGTTCGCTCCCGGCGAGCGGGAATCCCTGCTGGGCCAGCAGTCCTTTCTGGATCTGGCCGCTCCCGCCGCGCCCCGGAAAAAGCGCCTGACCGCCGCCCCGGAACAGACCTCCGCGCAGGAAATCGCCCTGCCCGGAGAAAATCCCGGCCAACAGGCAGCCATCGCCGCCGAAGACCGGGTCACAGCGGTGGTAGCTGGCCCCGGCACGGGGAAGACCTATACCCTGGTGGAGCACGTGGCCCATATGATCGATATTCAGGGCATTGATCCGGAAGAGATCACCGCCGTGACCTTCACCGCCAAGGCCGCGGAGGAAATGCGCCTGCGCCTTGCCGCCCGGTTGGGAAAGGAAATCGCCGAGAAGATCACCGTGGGCACCTTCCACGCGGTGTGCATGGGGCTTCTGCCAAAGAAATCCATCGCCACCCGGGATCTGTGTCTGGGGGTGGTGGAAGCCGCCCTCCGCGCCCGGGGACAGCGCCTTTCCCCCGCCGAGGCCCTGAAGCGCATTTCCGCCAGACGCAACGGCGTGGCGGGGGTGGATATTTCCGACGAACTGATTGCGGATTACCGCGCCCGGCTGGAAGCGTCCGGGGCGCGGGACATGGACGATCTGCTGGAGGAAGCGTTGGCGCTGGATTTCTCCGTCCTGCCCGGCTTCCGGCACGTGCTGGTGGACGAATATCAGGACGTGAACCTGCTTCAGCGCAAACTGGTGCGCCGCTGGCTGGAATCCGGCGCGAGCCTGTTTGTCATCGGCGATCCGGATCAATCCATTTACGGCTTCCGCGGCGCGGACGCGGACTGCTTTGCCCAATTGCAGGCCCTCTGGCCGGAAACCCGTTTTCTCCGGCTGGAGATCAATTACCGCTCCACCGGCAGCATCCTCTCCTGCGCGGAGAAGATCATCGCTCAAAATCCCGGCCAGCCCCGAATGCTGCGGCCGGTGCAGGGGCCCGGCGCGGCCGTCCGGCTGGTTTCCGCCCCGGACGCCCCCTCGGAGGCCCACTGGATTGCCTCGGAAATCGCCCGGATGGTGGGCGGCGTGGATATGAATTCCGCCAAAAACGGCGCTGCCCGGGCCTTCTCGGATTTTGCGGTGCTGTGCCGCACCCGGCGGCAGCTGGACGAGATGGAATCCGCCTTCTCCCGTCAGGGCATTCCCTGCCTGATTTCCGGCCGGGACGATTCTCTGGATACGCCCGCCGCCCGGGGGTGCGTGGCCCTGTTCCGGGCGCTGTTTGCGCCGAAGGACGGCCTTTCTCTGGAAACGGCCCTGAGCCTTCTGTGGAATGTTTCCGAAGCGGACAGCCGCCCGGTCCGGGCCCTCGTTGAGGAAAAGGGCTGGAATTTTTCCGCGCTGGAGGGCCTGCCCGGGGAAAACAGCTATCTTCCGGTCTTCCGCGCCCTTTGGGAAAAGCGCCGGGAATCCCCCGCAAAGCTTTTGCAGGCGTCCTTTGCCCTCACCGGCGTTTCCGTGCCCCGGCTGCTGGATTACGCGCTGTTTTGCAAAACCATGCCCGGGCTGCTCTCCCTGCTGGATTCCGATACCGACCTGACCCGGGCCTCGGGCAATTACGCCTCCGGGGCCGTTCGGCTCATGACCCTTCACGCCGCCAAGGGTCTGGAATTTCCCGTGGTGTTCCTGGCGGGGCTGGGGGAAGGGCTTCTGCCCCTGTCCGGCCCGGAGGTGAATCCCCGGGAGGAGCGAAGGCTTTTGTTCGTAGGCGTGACCCGCGCCCGGGAGGAGCTGATTCTCACCTGCCCCGGCGCGCCCTCCCCCTTCTGCCGGGAATTGCCCGAGGACGTTCATCGGGAAACGGCCGGCGCCTTCCGCCCCAAGCTCCAGTATCAGCAATTGAGCTTTTTCTAAAAAGATCCCATGAAAAACGCGGATGCGCCCGCAAAAACCGGCGTATCCGCGTTTTGTTTTTATTCTTTTCTTCGTCCGGCCAGCGTCCGGAACAATCCCCCGGGCAATTCGAACATGGCCACGATTCCCAGCACGATGGCGAAGGCCGCCTTCAGCGCCGCAAAGCCGCTGGACCGGGCCAGCGCCAGTTGATCCGTCACCAGATAATAAGCCGTCCAGTAAATGCCGGCTCCCGGGGCCAGGGGAATCAGCCCCGCCACCAGAAAAATCGTCACCGGGCACTGCTTCGCCACGGCAAAAATGCGGGAAAGAAACACCGCCCCCAGGGTGGCCAGCAGCGTGGCCTCCGTGGCGGTGCACCCGGCGTAATGGAGCAGCCCGCTGTAAATCAGCCATGCCGCGCCGCCGGTGACGCCCCCCAGCAGATAATATTTCCTGGGCGCGCCAAACAGCGCGGAGAAGGCCACCGTGCCCAGAATCGCCGCCAATACCTGCAACGTCAAAGCATGGCACCTCCAAACACCTTATGATACAGAATAAACACCACGCCCACCCCGATGGCCACGCACACGAACACCAGCATGGCGTCCAACAGCCGCACGGCCCCGGAAATATAATCGCCATCGGCCAGGTCGCGAATACCGTTGGTAAAGGCAATACCCGGCACCAGGGGCAGGATGGTTCCGATAATCATGGGGCTCAGGTTCCGCCCGGGCAAAAGCGCACAGATCACCAGACACCAAAAGGTCACCCACCCGCCGCAGAGGATGTTCCCGATCATTCGGGAAAGATGGGGCGCACAGACCCAGAGAATCAGTGCCTGCAGCAAAACGCCCACGCAGCCCGCCGCCAGACAGTCCAGCCAGTTGCCGCCCATCATGCAGCAAAAGCAGCCCGCCGCCAGGGCGCAGGCCAGAATTTTCAGCCAGGCCGGCTTTCCCGGCATTTCCCGAATTTCTTCCAGCCGCTGCCGGGCCTGATGGATGGTATATCGGCCCTTTTCAATGTCCCGGGAAAGCTGGTTGACCGCCGCCACCTTGTCCAGCCGGGTGCTGCGCACAGGCACGTGCTTTACCCGGGTGGTACCGCCGCCGGTGGCGAAAACCCCGTTGGTTAATACAAACAGTTCCGGGCTTTCCACCCCGTAATGGCGGCAGATACGCGCCATGGTCTCTTCCACGCGAAAAATTTCCGCGTCGTTTTCCAATAATACCGTGCCCGCATCCATGGCCAGTTCCAGGATCTCCCGTTCCCCGGGGGTTTCCTCGGGCAGGCAGTTTCTGATTTCCATTGCGCTTTCCCTCCCGCTGCCGAAATGATACCACATCTTTTCTGCGTCCCCCGGAAGCCACGGTAAAAATATGCGAAAAAAGCCGCCCCCTCCTCTCCCCGGAAGGAGAGAAAGAAGCGGCCTTTCGCCCGTTATTCTCTGCCGGTGCCCACGAAGAACAGCGCCATGGTGCCCGGGCCGGAATGGGAGCCGATCACCGGGCCAATGACGTTGATCAGCACCTCGCCCACGCCCAGCTCCTCTTTCAGCATCTTGGCCAGCGCCGCAGCCTCGTCGGCGCAGTCGCCGTGGCTGATGTAGGCCACGTCCCTGGAAACGGCGGTGTTCTCCATCCATTCCGCCAACCGGCGAATGGAGGCCTTTCTGCCCCGGCGCACTTCCTTTTTGGTCAGGTGGCCTTCGTTGTCCATGTACATTACCGGCTTAATGCCCAGAGCCGAGCCGATCACCGCCACGCTCTTGGAGACCCGGCCGCCTCTGTGCAGAAAGTGCAAATCGTCCACCGTGAACCAGTGGCAGATCTTCAGCTTGATTTCCTCGCAATAATCGGCGGCTTCGTCCAGCGTTGCGCCCGCGTCCCGCTTTTCGCAGGTCAGCGCCACCAGAAGGCCCTGACCCAGAGAGGCGCTCAGGGAATCCACCGTGCGAATCTTTCTGTCCGGATACCGTGCGGCCAGTTCCTCCGCCGCCAGCCGCCCGGCGTTGTAGGTGCCGCTGAGTCCGGAGGAGAAGCCGATGTAGAGAATGTCCTTGCCCTCTTCCAGCACGGGGGTCATCAGCGCCTTAAAATCGTCCACATTGGCGGCGGAAGTCTTCGCGTCCTTGCCCGCCCGCAGCGCATTATAAAAATCGGAAGGGGAAATTTCCCGCCATTCCGCGTCGTTGATATAGGTTTTGCCCTCCATATTCGTGGTCAGGCAGGCGATATGCACGCCCAATTCCTCCAATTTCCACTGGGGCAAATCGCAGGAAGAATCCGTCAAAATGATATAGGGGTTCATTTTCCTCCTCCTTTCGGCCGGCGAAAACTTCGCCGTCTTTATTATAGCACGGGCGTTTTTTGCGAACAAGAAAATAGAACAATCTGTTCTCAGACTGTCGAAAACCCCTTGGAGAGCTCGAGAGGGCCAAAGCCCTCTCGAATTTCAATCGTGCCCAGCGGCATGTACGGTGGGCACGGGAGGATTTTTGCG
>CACXHB010000049.1 GCA_902767315.1 uncultured Eubacteriales bacterium | reverse complement strand
TTGGTGGGCAGGGGTGGATTCGAACCACCGAAGTCTGTGACGGCAGATTTACAGTCTGCTCCCTTTGGCCACTCGGGAACCTACCCATAAGGTTTCCTGAATCAACGGACTGGAGCTGGCGAAGGGAATCGAACCCGCAACCTGCTGATTACAAATCAGCTGCTCTGCCAATTGAGCTACGCCAGCACCGTTTGTCTCGTTTCGCTCAACCGCGTCCGTTGCATCGGCAACGAAATTAATTATACTCATTTTGAGAGAAATGTCAACCCCTTTTTGAAACTTTTTTTGAGAAAATGTACCCGTCATTTTCGGGGCAGTTTCGGGGGCGCAAAAAGGGGCGGAGACGCACGCCGCGCCTCCGCCCGGGAGAGAAAGGTTCAGTCGCCCGCCGGCCGGGGAATGGGGTTGGCGGTATCCATCAGCATGCTGACGGTCTCCGCGTCCACCACGGGGTTGGCGGGGTCGATGAGGGTGATTTCGGGGTTGAGGTCCATCTGGATGACGTAGGACTGGAATTCGTACACCGCCTGCACAGTGCCCTCGTCCAGCTGGCCGGGGGTCACGCTCTGGGCGTCGGCAATCCAGCCCAGGGTATACAGGGCCTTCTGGAGATTCAGGATGTCGTCCGAACTGGATTCGGGGGTGATGACCTTGCCCTGATCGCCGGGATCGGGGGATTCCTGGCCGTAAACGGTCAGGCGAATCTGCGCCGTTTCGCCGGCGGTTCCGTCCGCGCCCACGCCCTGAGCGGCCAGGGTATACACCGCGCCGGGGGTCAGGTCCTGGGGATTCACGGTCATGCTGGTCACCTGCGCGTTTTCCACGCTCTTGATGGCAGTGCCGGATTCGTCGTACACGGCCACGTTATAGGCCTGGGCGTTTTCCGCCGTCCAGGAGACCTGCACGGCGCTGTCGCCCACGTAGTAGGTATCTCCCTGCACGTCCATGGCGCCGGACACCTGGAAGGACACCGGGCCCACCTGAGCGGGTTCGGCCGTGGGTTCCTGGGTGGGCGCGGCGGACACGTACATCAGCCGCACGCTGGCGGTTTCGCCGGCGGTATCCCCTACCCGGCCGGTGACGGTGAAGGTCTGCGCCTGGCCGGCGTTGGCCGCCTGGGCGGAGACGCTGAGGCTGGTCTGGGTGGTGGCGGAAACGGAGTTCACCACGTTGCCGGAAGCGTCCAGCACCGCCAGATCATAGGTTTCCGCATTGGCGGCGGACCAGGACAGGGTCAGGCCGTCGTCGCCGTAGAAGTAGGTTTCGCCGTCGAAATCGGTATAGCCCTGCACCTGAATTTCCGCAAGGCCGATTTCCGGGGCGGGTTCGGGGGTGACTTCAGGGGCGGCATAGCGCAGCTGCACGCTGGCGCTTTCGCCGGACGCGCCGTCGGCGGCCTTGCCGGTGACCTGAATGGTGAACACGTCGCCGTCGGTCATGCCGTCGCAGGTGACGTTCAGGGTGGTCTGGGTGGTGTCCTTCACGGACTTGGCGACATCGCCGTTGTAATCGTAGATGGTAACGTCATAACCCGCCGCGCCTTCCGCCGTCCAGGAGACGGCAGCGCCGGTATCGGTGACCACGTACACGCCGTTATCTTCCGAGAGGTATCCGGAAACCGCGATCTCCGGCACGCCCACGGGGGCGGGCTCGGGGGTGGGTTCGGGCGTGGGCTCGGCCTCGGGCCGCAGAAGCAGCACTTCCGCGGAGGCGGTTTCTCCATCGCCGTCGGGATAAGCCGTTACGGCGAAGCGATACTGAGTACCGGCGGTAAGCAGCTCCGCCCGGAAGGAGGTGGAGGTATCCGTAATGCCCTTGAGCTCCTTCAGCGCGTCGCCGGTCTGGGCGTCGTACAGGCCCACGTCGTACTTCGCGGCGCCTTCCGCCGTCCAGGAAAGGCCGATTTCAGCCTCGGCGGCCAGATACACGCCGTTTTCCTGGGTGCAGCCGGTGACGCTGATTTCAGGCGCGCCCACGGGAGGCGCTTCGTACAGGGCCACGTTCACGGAAGCGGAGGTGCCGTCCGATGCGGTACCGCCCTTGGGCAGGGCCGTGACGGTGAAGGTATAGGTGATTCCCCGGGTCATATCGGAGGGATCCACGTTGATGGCGGTTTTGGTATAGTCGTTTTTCTCCAGCACGGTTGCGCCGGTGGAATCGGTGACCGCCACGTTATAGCCGGTGACCTCGCCTTCCACGGACCAGGCCACGGTCAGCGCGTCCCGGTCGGCGTAATACACGCCGCCGTTTTCCGCCACCTGGCCGGAGACGGTAATCTGCACGGGGCCGATTTCCGCGATGGGTTCCGGGGTAGGCTGGGGAGTCTGGCCGGTATAGAGCTGAATCTGCATGGCGGCGGACTTGCCGTCGGATTCCTGGCCGCCTTCAGGAATGGCGAAGACGGTGATGGTATACACCTCGTCCTCCTTCATGGAGGCGGGGTCCACAGTCAGGGACTGCTGGTCGGTTTCCTGCTGGGAAATCAGCGCGTCCCCCTGGGCGTTGGTCAGGTATACGCTATAGGCGCGCACCTGGCCGGCGGCATACCAGGAGATTTTCACCGGGTCGGTACCCACGAAATGCACGCCCTCCATTTCGCCCAGGTCGCCGGAGATGGAAATTTCCGGGGCCTCGAAATCCGCGGCGGGGGTGGAGGAAGGCACGGGGGTGGCGTTATCGTCCACGGTGAGGGAAACGGAGGCGTACTGGCCGTCGGTTTCCTGGCCACCTTCGGGAATGGCCACCACGCTGAAGGTATACTTTCTGCCGGTTTCCAGATCGGAAGCGGCCAGGTCGTAGCCGGTATAGGCCACGTTCTGTTCCCGGAAGAGCACGGTGCTGTCTTCGTCGGAAAGGTACACGCTGTAAGCCGACACGCCGGGGGCGCTCCAGGAGATGGACGCGCCGGCGGGGCCCAGGTGATACACGCCGTCGGAATAGCTTACCGCGCCGCTGACGGTGATTTCCGGCTTTTCCGCCCCGGGTTCGGGGGTGGAGGCGGCGTTCACGGCCTGCAGCCGCACGCTGGAGACCTGGGGCTCTCCGCCGTTTTCAGGCAGGGCCGCAACGGCGAAGACGTAGGCTTCGGTATCGGAAAGCCGATCCCGGCCCAGGGTCAGGGAGACGTATTCGGTCTTGTCCTCCTTGGTGAGGGTGTTGCCGTTTGCGTCGTAGAGGTACACGGCGTAGTTCTTTACGCCGGGGGCGCTCCAGGTGATCTTCACGCCGCCCTCGCCCACCATATACACGTCGTTTTCGATGCGCTCATAGCCGGAAACGGTGATGGTCGGGGCGGAAACCCCGGAATCGGAGGTGGGTTCGGGGGTGAAGGTGGCCTCGTAATAGCGTTCCAGATAATTCAGGGTCACGCTGTCGCAGCGGCCGGTGACGGCCACGCCCGCGTTATGCCTGGAATTGATCTCCTCCTGGAACTTCATCACGGCGGCGTAGGTCTTTTCGCCGTACGCGCCGTCGGCCTTGCCGGAAAGATAGCCGGTGGCGATGAGCATCTGCTGCACGGCCTTGATTTCGGAGGCCTTGGAATTTTCGTCGATGACCGCGCCCTCGATGGGGGAAGCCGTGGCCCGGGCCGTGGGCACGGGGGTGGCCGCCTGGGTGGGGGCGGGGGTGGGCTGGTTCTTCTGCCACCAGTCCACGTAATATTCCAGATAAGCCAGGGTCACGTCGTCGCAGGTGCCGTCCTCCCGAAGCAGGTCGTAACCCACCAGGTCGTTGACCCGCTGCTGGAATTTCTGCACCGCGGCGCGGGTGTTCTTGCCGTATTTGCCGTCCACCTGGCTCCGGTCGAAGGCGCCCAGCTGCACCAGCTGCAGCTGCACGTACTTGATCTCCTCGGCGGAGGCATTTTCGTCGATGACCTTACCCGCCTGAGTGGGGGAGGGGGTGATGGGGGCGGGGGTGGGGGTGGGCTTCAGGGCGATGTCCGTGCGCAGCAGCCAGGACAGGGTCTTGGGGCCGGCCTTGCCATCCACGGTGAGCTTGGGGTCGATGGCGTAGGTGTCGTTCATATACTGCTGGAAATCCTTCACCGCCTGCTGGGTGGCGGAATCGTATTTGCCGGTGATATTGCCGGAATCCAGCCAGCCCAGGTTGCTCAGAAGGGTCTGCAGCTTTTTGATCACCGCCGGGTCGGACCTGGCGCTGATGCCATTCGAAATATCAAAATTTCCCTCCGGCGTAGGCGCGGGGGTGGGGGTGGCGTAATCGCCGGGATCCCCGGACAGGTCGGGATTGGTAAAGTCCATCCAGGAATGGGTGGGATCCGTCAGCGCGCCGAAGGTGGCGGCGGCGTAGGGGGTGGGGCTGGGGGAAACCGGCGGCTGCCAGATATCCTCGCCGGTGGTTCGGGGCGCGTCAGTGCGCTTATCGGCGGCGTTGGTGAAATAATTCACCAGGGCGATAACGCCCACGGCCACCGCCAGCACCAGCACCGCGGCCACGCCCACCACCAGGGCCATTTTGGCCCCCCGGCGGTCGCCTTCCTCCCGGCCGTCCTCGCCGGAAGCGGCGGCGTTTTTCCGCTGGGCAATGTAACCGGTGCCGTTTTCCTCAAAGAAGAAATGGCGCTTGGCGGGGTCTTCCACCTCTTCCACGGAAGCCCGCAGCTTCTGCAGCCCCGCCTCGAAGGCGTCCTCCGCGCCGGGTTCGGGCACCACTTCGCCGGAATTCAGCCGGCGGGCGCTGTCCCGGGGCAGATATTCCCGAATGCGAATCTTGGTTCCGCGCTTGGTATCCAGGGCGGCGTAGACGATGCCCGAGGCGTCCTGGCCCAGGGCCCGGCCGATGAGGAACCGGTCGTGATACACCAGGGTACCGGGCAAAAGCTGAATCTGCGGCACCGCGGCACGGGCGTCCCGGCCGCAATGGGGGCAGACGTCGTTTCCGCCGTTGTCCTCAAAACAGTACATGCACAGATTTTCGTATGCCATTTCCTTCACTCCTTATGCCAGCAGCCGGGAAATCAGCCTTCCCGTATCGGCAAAAACCGCTTCAATACTCCGGCCGGAATCCACCTGAATCAGCCTCTGAGGCTGGGCGGCGGCCAATGCGTCGTAACCGGCCTGCACCCGGCCCACAAAGTCCAGGCCCTCGATCTCCAGCCGGTCCGGCGCGCCGTTTTGCGCCACGCGCCGCTTTGCTTCCGCCGCGGGCAGGGCGTAGACCAGGGTCAGATCCGGCTCCAGTCCGTCCACGGCGGGTTTGTTTATTTGACGAATCAAAGGCTCGGTTAGTTCACGGCCATAGGCCTGGTAAGCTATGGAAGAATCCAGGAACCGGTCGCACAGCACCAGCTTTCCTTCCCGCAGGGCAGGGCGAAGCACCTGGGCGACATGCTGGGCCCGGGCCGCGGCGTAGAGATATGCCTCGCACAGGGGGGTCATCTCCCGATTGGCCACGTCCAGGATCAGTTCCCTCACCTTTTCCGAAATGGGGCAGCCCCCGGGCTCCCGGCTGGAGAGCACGTCCCAGCCCCGGGTACGGAAATAGTCCACCGCCAGATGAAACTGGGTGGATTTACCGGAGCCGTCCACCCCTTCGAAGGTGACCATGCGCCCCGGATCCCGGGCCTCCCCCACCAGAACATCCCATAGGTCCCGGGGGGTTCGGGCCACGGCGGCAGCCCGGTCAAATTCCCCGGGATTGCCGTAGCCATAGCCCGCGGCCACGGGGGTAACGCCCGCCTGCAGCGCCCCTTCGATATCATAGACCCGGTCGCCCACCATCACCGCCCGGGCCCGATCCGCTTCCTCGGGCAGCGCCCGCAGGATGATGTCCCGCTTTTCCGGGTGATGATCCGTGAGACTGATGGCGCTGACCCGGTCGAAATATTTCTCCAGGCCGAAATGCGCCAATATTTTTTCGCAGAAGCCCTGGGGCTTGGCGCTGGCCAGGGCGATTTTGCCTCCCCGGCGGCGAATGCCCCGGAGCAGCTCCTGCACGCCGGGGTAAATGGAGGTCTCCATCCAGCCCTCCCGGCCGTAGCGTTCCCGATAAAGATCCACCGCCCGCCGGGCCGTTTCCTCCGGCAGATGGGCCACGTTCTGAAAAGACCACAAAAGCGGCGGCCCGATAAAGGCCCGCATTTCCTCCTCCGGGGGAATTTCCGCCCCCAATTGGGTCAGGGCGTACCGGACGCTGTTCAATATGCCCGCGCCGGATTCCGCCAGAGTGCCGTCCAGATCAAACAAAAACCATTCGTAATTCATAACGCACAAACCCGCCCGTCTGATTTTCTTATTTCTACAGATATGCTGTCTTTATTATACTCCCGGAATGTAACGGGCGGTTTTTCTAAAGATGAAAACATATCCGGCGGCCATAAAAATACCCTTCTATTCCACCGTTACATATCGTTGGTCCCTGCTTCTGGGGGCTTCCGGTTTCGTCATGCGGATGGCGCCGGCGTGAACCAACGGGTCGAGATATCGCCGAAGGGCATACTGTCCGGAAGCGATGGCAAGGAACGCCACAATCTCTCCCCGGCTACGGGGCGTGCGGCAAAACGCCAGCAATCCTTTTTCGTCAGTCGCCGCAAGATTCATTTGAGGTTCGAAACGAACCGAAGAGAGGTCTTCGGCACCATTATACAGAATCACCCGAAACGTTCCCCGAGTATCCTCAAAGCGTGGTGCGGGAAGATCGCATTCCTGCATTGCATAACGTATCGTTGGAATGCCAGAATATCGGTTTTCGGTTTTCCCTAACGTCTCCATAGCCGTAACCAACACTGGATTTCGCGTATCCGGCTGTGCTTGCCCCAATTGATCCACCGTTAAGCGGCCATACAATCCACCGGGATTAACGATCTCCATCCGATCAGCATACATCACCAATTGAATCGGCATGCCTTCCGTATGCAGGCTGTAATCCCGATGTACCAGCGCATTCAACACGGCTTCCCGAACAGCAACCATAGGATATTGAGGGAAATCCACCCTTTCGCCGGTTTCACGGTCAATTCTGGTGGCTGTCCGCATATTCGCACGAACAAACGCAAGCGCGCCCTCCAGCATATCGGGCAATGTTCCTTCTATACGCCTGGTATCCAAAAAACGATTGCCAGCGGCATCCAATGTGCCTATTTCTCGACCAGGAACGCACGATGCCAAAATGCTCAATTGGGGGAAAAGCGCCTGCGGATACATTCCGAACAACAACAGTGCCGTCATCGTAATCTTTCCGTCCCGGGTAATACCAGTCAGTTCATACTGCTGCTGCATTGGCAACCCTGCAAGATTAGGACGTTCATTTCGCTTCCGAATCAAATACGTTTCCAATCTTTCCACATCCAAACCGGAAAGAGAAGCCTCTTCTACGGCCCGGATATCATCTCGATATTTTTTTCGAAAGGCTTCATAGCTATAAACTTCATATTCCGTCATGGGCTTGTCCGCATCGCCTACTCGGAGATAGGAGCCCTGCAACCGGCCCTTCGCCGTTTTAAAGCAGGGTCTTTCCGCCACGTCCACCGGAGGTATTTCCGCCGAAACGAAAACCATGTTCTCCTCGTCATATACCGTGAACACTGGGCGAATTACAGGCGTCATCTGCTCGCAATATTCCATTACCCTTTTCTGAAGATCCTGGGGATCGTAAACTCCCACCTTTGAGAATCCGCTCTTTTCATCCAGACCAAATACGAAAGTTCCGCCGCTATTTTGATTGGCAAAGGCAGATATCGTGTCATAAAGTTTTTCAGGGCAGCCGCCGTGGGCGGACTTTACTTCTGTTGTCTGCTCTTCACATCCCCGTGTTTGTATCTTCTGAATCAAATCTCGAAGTTCTTTTTCAACCATGCAGCGTCCCTCCTCGCCTTTATAGTAACACATATTGCTTCAAAATCAAAGAAACTTAAGATTTTTCGCAAGTATTTTCTTGCGTTGTTTGGAAACGCAAGAAATAACTCAAGAAAAAATGATGTTGTCGAGTTACAGGGAGTTCATTTCCTCTTCCGCCCGGCGCAGCGCCCGGCCGAATTCCGCGTCCTTATTGAACATCACCGCCCGGTAATACGCCTCAAAGGGCACGATTTTCCAATCGTTCACTTCCCGGGGGTTGGGCCGCACGCCCTGAGGGGGCAGTTTCGCCCGGGCCAGGAAGGTATCGGTAATCAGGCCGGTACCGTCCTCCCATTCCGTCCGCTGCCGCAGAAGAAAGCGCAGACTGTCCGGGGAAAGGATCAGCCCCAGTTCCTCATAGGCCTCCCGGGCCGCGGCCTGGGCGGAGGTCTCCCCCGCGGATACCCCGCCGCCGGTAACATCCCAGGCCCCGGCGTACCAGCGGGCCTTCAGGGAGCGCTGCTGCAGCAGGTAGCCGCCGTCCTCCATGCGCAGAATCACAATGGCGTGGAGGAAATATTCCCCTTTTTCCAATTGGGCGTGCTTGGGCACGGTTTTCCCCGTGAAACGGCCGTCTTTGTCGAATACGTCCCGCATTTCCATGAGCACTTTCCTCCCCCTGTTTTTTTGAGTATATCACACCCGACCCAGGGGTTTCAACATTGACACCCGACCCAAGCCGTGCTATCATGAATCAAAAATCAGCGAAAGGGATTTTTTCCATGAAAAACGGCACCTGCTGGCTGGACGAGGCCGGGCGGCCCATTCAGGCCCACGGCGGCATGATTACCCGGTTTGGGAAAAAATGGTACTGGTATGGGGAGGACAAAGGCGCGCCCAACGCCCTTTTGCCCGACGGAAGCGTCTCCCGGCGGGTGGACGTGATTGGCGTCTCCTGTTATTCCAGCGATGATCTGCATTCCTGGCGGCGGGAAGGGCTGGCCCTGGCGGGGCAGCAGGCGGGCTATCTGGCCCCGGAAAACGTATGCGAACGGCCCAAGGTAATCTATAGCGTCGCCACGGGGAAATATGTCATGTGGTTCCATTGCGACCGGGGCGATTACACCCTGGCCAGCGCGGGCTGCGCCGTGGCGGACCGGCCGGAGGGGCCCTTTACCCTGATTCGGGTGCTGCCCCCCAACCGGCGGGATTGCCGGGACATGACCCTGTTCGAGGATCCCGTTTCCGGCGGCGCGTACCTGATCCATTCCGGGGACTGGAACAAAACCCTGTATCTTTCGGAACTGGACGCGTCCCGCACGGAGTTTACCGGCAAATGCGTGGCCATTTTGCCCGAACAGGAGCGGGAGGCCCCGGCCATGTGTTATCAGGACGGAATGTATTATCTGTTCACCTCCGGCTGCACCGGCTGGGCCCCCAATCCGGCCCTGTACGCCGCCTCGCCCCGACTGGACGGGGTGTTCCGCCTGATCGACAATCCCTGTCAGGGGCCCCGGTTCCGCACCACCTTCGACGGCCAGAGCGCCTGCATCTTCCGGGACGGGGAAAGGCACTATCTGCTGCTGGATCACTGGCAGCCTACCCATTTGCGGGATTCCGGATACAGCATTCTTCCCCTGGAAATTCAAAACGGCGCCCTGCAGGTGACCTGGCGGGACGAATTCTGATTTTTATATTTTTTGCATATCGACAAAGGAGCGTTTCTTATGATGAGAATTACCCAGCGCATCGCGGAACGGAACAAGGATTATTACGGCAAAAAGCCCGTGACCATCGTCTGCCTGGGGGACAGCGTGACCCACGGCTGCTTCGACGTGTTCGTCAACCGGTTCGGGCAGGTGGACACCGTCTGCGATACCCCCGCAGGCTATCCCATGCTTTTGCAGAAGGCCCTTCTGCGGCTGTTCCCCTTTTCGGCGGTGAACGTCATCAACGCCGGCATCAGCGGCGACAGCACCACCGGCGCGCTGAAGCGGTTCGACCGGGACGTGGCGCCCTTCCATCCGGATCTGGTAACGGTGAATCTGGGGCTCAACGACTGCTGCGCGGCGGATCCGGAAGCCTCCCTGGCCAATTACATGAACAACCTGCGCTCCATCTTCCGGAAAATCGACGAGCTGGGGGCGGAGAGCATGCTGGTGACCCCCAACATGATGTGCGCTTATGTGGACCCCGCCCTGGAAGCGGAGCCCCTGAAAAAGGTGGCGGAAATGGTGGCCGGCCGGCAGACCGGCGGCGTGCTCACCAGTTTCGTGGACGCGGCCCGGGAAATCGCCCGGGAATCCGGGGCGGCGGTGGCGGATACCTACGCCGACTGGCAGGCCATGGAACGCTCCGGCGTGGACACCACCGCCCTGCTGGCCAATCACATCAATCATCCCGCCCGGGACATGCACGCGCTGTTCGTCCATCGCATTCTGGA
>CACXHB010000048.1 GCA_902767315.1 uncultured Eubacteriales bacterium | reverse complement strand
CCTGATCGACGTAAACGCGGCCCGCGCCCGGGGCGAGGCCATGGACATTGCCCACGGCATGCCCCTGTATCCGCCGGTGGAGGTAAAGGGCGGCGGGTACGAACTGCTGGACGGGGCGGATCTTGCGCTGGTAACGGCGGGAGTCAATCAGCTTCCCGGGCAGACCCGGCGGGATCTGGCGGGGAAAAATTGGCAAATTGTCCGCAGCGTCGCCCGGGAACTGCTGCAGCGGGCCCCTCAGGCCATCGTGGTGATGATCGTCAATCCCGTGGACGTGCTGACCCGGGCCATGATTTACGAAACGGGCTTTCCGCCCCGGCAGGTCTTCGGCAGCGGCACGGTGCTGGACACCCTGCGCCTGCGAGCCATGCTTTCCCGGCATACGGACATCGACCCCCGAAACATTCACGGCTTCGTATTGGGCGAGCACGGGGACAGCGAGCTGCCCGCCTGGAGCACGGTCTCCATCTCCGGCATGACCATGGAGGAATACTGTCAGGAATGCGGCCAGTGCGACGGCCAATTGCCCCAGCGCATGCGGCAGGCCTTCGACGGCCAGGTACGCCGGGCGGCCTACCAGGTTATCGAGCAGAAGGGAGCCACCAATTACGCCATCGCCCTGGCCGTGCGCCGCATTGTGCAGGCCGTCACCCGGGACGAGCGCTCCATTCTGACGGTCTCTTCCCTGCTAACGGGGGAATACGGCATTTCCGACGTATGCCTGAGCCTGCCCTGCGTGGTGGGCCGGCACGGCGTGGAAAAGCGCATTCCGGTGAAGCTCACCCCGGAAGAGGAAGTCATGCTGCGGCACAGCGCGGACGTGGTGCGTTCCCTGAACGGTGTGCCTCAATACAGCGGCAATTTGTGATTCTATTTACGGTTGCATTCCCTTGACAGTTGATGTGTTTCGTTCTATAATCACCTTGCAAACAAGGAGATGAACTTTCATGAAGAACGGAACCGTTGCTTTTGACGCTGCCGACGTGGCCGCCAACCGGGACGCCGCGTCCCTGGGCTATGTGCTTTTCTTTCTGCCGCTGCTTTCCTGCGGCAATTCCCGCCTGGGCCGCTTCTGTGCCAATCAGGGGCTGCTGCTGAGTCTGTGCTATCTGGCGGCCCGGGTGATCCTGCGCTCCTTCCGCTGGCTTTTCCTCTTCGGCTTTCTGTACGATTTCGCCGTGACGCTGGTGGGGCTGGCGGCGCTGGCCCTGGGCATCTATATGGCGGTGCAGCTGCGCAAATACGGGCGGGTCACCCAATTGCCCTATGTCGGCAAATACACGTTAATTCGATAAGAAGGATACCGCCCAGGGGGGTCCGGGGGGAGCTCCCCCGCAATGGTGAACGAACCGGTCGAAAAAAATTTTTTCGACCGGTTCGTTCACATCTCCGCGCAGGCCTCGCCTTCGCACACGATTTTCACCAGACCCTCAATAGAAAGCATGCTTAACGCTTCCTTCCACTGGCTGCGCACGATGATTTCGCCTCCCGGCTGCGGCAGGCGGCGCTCCACGTCCCCCCGAGCCTCATTGGCCAGCATCGCGCCCACGGCGGCGGAACCGCTGCCGCAGCCCCGTTCCCACACCATGGTATCCGTGTCTTTCACATACACCAGCGGTGTAAGTCCCTTTTCCGGCAGGTATTGCATCAGCCCCACCGCGTCCTCCTCCAGCCCCCGGGCCAGGCTCCGCAGGGTTTCCTCCGGCTGATCCACCGGATACTGGCTCACAAAATGGGCGATGCCCGGCAGCCGCACCAGGGTCAGATCCCCCACCCGGCGTATCTCCCGGGGCAGGGGCATTTCCACCCCGCACCGGAAATCCGGGCCCTCCCGGCGCAGGGCGCACTTCACCCTTCCCGCGCCGGAGACCTCGATTTCTACCGCCTTTTCCCCTTCCGGGGGCAGTTCGTCCCGGGTCAGGAATACGGCCATGCACATGGAAGCGTTGCCGCAGAATTCCCCGCCCATCATCTGCAGCCGGGCCCGGGCCCCGGGCAGGGAGGCCTTTTCCAGATAGCCCACCTGTTCCGCGCCGATGGAACGATTTTCCATCAGCCGGGCCGCCAGGGGCCCCTGCAATTCCCGGGGCACCGGGTCAGTCACCAGCAGGGTCATATTTTCCGTGGGATTGAATTTCAAAAAATGCAGCTTCATCGGGCAAAATTCTTCAGGAAGCGGATGGTGCGCTCCTGGGTCGGATTGGAGATGATCTCCGGCGCGCCCTGTTCCACGATCACGCCGCCGTCCATGAACACCACCTGATCGGAAACGTCCCGGGCGAAGCTCATTTCATGGGTCACGATGACCATGGTCATCTTTTCCGCGGCCAGGTCGCGAATGACCTTCAAAATCTCCCCGGTCAGCTCCGGGTCCAGCGCGGAAGTAGGCTCATCAAAGAAGAGCATTTTCGGCTGCATGGCCAGGGCCCGAGCGATGGACACCCGCTGCTGCTGGCCGCCGGAGAGTTGATAGGGATACGCGTCCTCCCGGCCGGAAAGGCCCATTTTTTTCAGCAATTCCTTCGCCTGAGCGTACACCTCTTCCTTTTTCCGTTTCTGCACCAGTATGGGCGCTTCGGTGATGTTCCGCAGCACGGAATAATGGGGAAACAGGTTGAAATTCTGAAACACCAGCCCGAAGCACTGGCGAATTTTTTTCAGTTCCGCCGGGGGGGCGTACACCGCCCGGCCGTTTTCTTCCCGCACGGCGGCCCGATCCAGATATTTCAGCTCGCCGCCGTCCATGGTTTCCAAAAGGGTGGCGCAGCGCAGCAGGGTGGATTTGCCGGAACCGGAGGGACCGATAATGGACACCACCTGGCCCTCTTCCACGGAAAGGGAAATATCGTTCAGCACCTGGTTTTCGCCAAAGCGTTTCCGGCAGTGATTGATTTCCAAAATGCGCATTGGGATAAAGCCTCCTCAGCGGTAATAATTCAGGCGGCGCTCCAGGCGGGCCATGACGAAGGCCACCAGGGCGTTAAACACATAATAGAACACGCCGGCAATGACGAAGGGCGTAAATTTCGATTGGGAATTGGCGATGGACTTGCCCAGGGTGAACATCTCCATGCAGCCCAGGGTAAAGGCCAGGGAGGTGTCCTTTACCAGGGTAATGACTTCGTTGGTCACCGAGGGCAGCACCCGTTTCACCACCTGGGGCAGCACGATGCGCAGGAAGGTCTGCGGGCGGCTGTAGCCCAGCACCTGGGCGGCCTCATACTGTCCCGCGGGAATGGATTCAATGCCGCTGCGATAAATTTCCGCGAAATAGGCGGCGTAATTCAGCACAAAGCCGATGATAATGGGCACCAGCACGTCTCCGGACCAGCGCAGGCGAAAGGTCACGTCGAAGGTTTTGGAAATCCACTTGGAAAGATAGAAGGGCCCATAGTACACCACCATCAATTGCAGCATCAACGGCGTGCCCCGCATGATGGAAATATACACCTTGGTAATGCCACGCACCACCCCCAGCCGGCTGCGGCGCAGAAGCGTCACCACCAGCCCCAGGGGCAAGGAAAACAGCAGCGTGAGAAAGAAGATGCCGCAGGTGGTGCCCAGGCCTTCGCTCATTTTCAAAATCATGGTTCCCAGAGACATTTTCGCCATATCGCTTAGACTCCTTGACGCAGGCAAAGGGGCCGCCCCGAGGGACGCGCCCGATTGCCCGGATAAATTGTTTGGATGTTATTCCCCTTCGGTTTCCAGCAGGCACAGGGCGCTGACGTCCAGTCCGAACTCCTCGGCCAGGGCCTGATAGGTGCCGTCCTGCACCAGTTCCATGTAAGCGTCTTCCACTTGCTTGCACATTTCGGTGTCTTCCGCCCGGAAGCAGATGCCGTATTTTTCGGAAGCGATGGACTCGTCCAGCATCACGTACTCGTCGCCATAGACGGCGATCTTGTTGGCGGCCACGCCGATGTCAATGGCGATGGCGTCCACCGCGCCGGCTTCCAGCTGGGCGAAGCAGTCGTTATAATTGGGCAGCTTCACGGCCTCGCCGCCGTCAAAAGTATCCGCCAGGGCCTTCTGGTCGCCCTGCAGCAGCAGGTCTGCGGAAGTGCCCAGCTGCACGGCCACCTTCTTGCCCGCCAGGTCGGAAAGGGTGGTAATGCCGGAATCCGCCCGGGTGAGAATCATCTGAGAGTTATCGGAATAGGGGGTGGAAAGGCAGTAGGCCTCGGGGTCGATGACGTCGATGGTCAGTCCGGACCAGATGCAGTCGATCTCGCCCATGTCCAGGGTCATCAGCTTGGTATCCCAGTTAATGGGCACCAGTTCCAGTTCCCAGCCCAGCTTTTCACAGACCTTTTTGCACATTTCAATGTCGAAGCCGGTATATTCGCCGTCGTCGCCCATGTAGGTATAGGGCGGATATTCCGCGTCGAAGCCCATCTTAAAGGTTTCCGCACAGGCGGCCGCCGTCAGGGTCAGCATCAGTACCAGCGCCATGGCCAACATTTTTTTCATCGAAGTGTCCTCCCTTGTTTTATCGCTTTAGTGTGATAACGTGGTATTATAATAATTCATTCCATGGATTTTGTCAACAGGTTTTTCTGTTAAGATTGTACATTTCCGGCATTCTATGATAAAATAGAAGAACAAAAACACCCGGAGGAACAAGGATATGAGTTACACCCTGACGCACCTGACCACGGAGCTGGCCTCCCGGCCCCTGGGATTGGACGAAGCGCGGCCCCGGTTCGGCTGGCGCATAGATTCGGAGGACAGAGACGTTTTGCAGCGGGCTTACCGGGTAACGGTATCCCGGGAAGGAGAGATTCTTTGGGACAGCGGCCTGGTGGAATCCGCCGAAACCCAGTGGATTGAATACGCGGGGAAGGCGCTGCTGCCCCGGACGGAATATCAGTGGAAGGTGGTCTCCTATGCGGGAGAATCCTCCGCGGAGGCGGAATCCTCCTTTGAAACGGGCCTGATGGATTCTTCCATCGCCGCCTGGCGGGGCGCCAAGTGGATTGGCGACCGGGAGACGGGGCTGGCCGCCCGGGCCAAGTCCATCTTCGCCATCGACCTGAACTTCCGCATGAAGGGCCAGGCCGCCGGCGTGATCTTCGGCAAAAACGACCCCCGGCTGCTGGATAAGAATAAAAACGATCACGGTCTGGCGGGGGAAAATTACATCAAATATCGCGTCACCCGGGAAGGCCGGTTGGAAATCTACCGGGTGGGCTATGCCCCCGACGACCGGGCGGATGCGCCCCTGGGTCAGGTGGCGCTGGCGAATTTTGACCCCGACGCTCCCCATCATCTGCGCGTCGAGGTCACCGGCAACAACGCCTATGCCTATCTGGACGGCGTTCGGGTGGACGAAATCAAAAAGGAAACCCCGCCCTTCATGAAGGGCCCCGGCGCGCCGGATTTCATCATCGTGCCCCGGCAGCTGAATCCCTGGGGAGACAACGACCTGACCACCTATCCCCTGCTGTGCGAAAGCGGCTTCTTTGCCGAAGGCGAGGCGGAAATTCTGAAATACGCCGTCTCCAATCTGCGGCCCCCCAGGGCCCCTCTGGCCCGGATCGAAGCGGGCACCCCCGGCCCCTTCGAAAAGTGGGTGAAAGGAGACCGGCTGGTGATCTGCGACGCGGAATGCACCGCGGATCTTTCTCACGGGGGCATTCCCATTTTGAAGCGGGAATTTTCCGTGAAGCCCGGGCTGAAGCGGGCCCGGCTGTACGCCACCGCCCGGGGGATCTACGAAGCCAGCCTCAACGGCGCGCCCCTGTCCGACCGGAAGTTCGAGCCCGGCGCGAGCCAGTATGACAAGCACCTGCAGTATCAGGTATACGACGTGACGGGCCTGCTCATGGGCGGCGACAACGCCCTGCAGGTGGAGCTTTCCTCCGGATGGTGGAACGAGAGCCAGACCTTCACGCTGATGAATTACAATTACTGGGGCGACCGGCAGAGCCTTCTGATGATGCTGATCTGCGAATATGAAAACGGCGGGGAGGAAACCCTGGTGACGGAGCCCGGCGCCTGGCAGGTGCGAGACGACGGCCCGGTGCGTTTCGCGGGCTGGTTCTACGGCGAGCATTACGACGCGCGTCTGGAGAATGTGCAGCCCATCTGGCGGCCGGCGGTGGAGGTGCCCACGGTGGACTTCTCCGAACTGAAGGAAGAAGGCGGCATGCGCTGGCCGCTGCCCACCACGAACCAGCCGGAGCTGAAGGCCTCGGTGGGCTCCCCGGTGAAGCAGATTCTGACCCTCACGGCCCAGGCCCGACTGGAGCCCCGCAAGGGCGTATATGTCTATGACATGGGCCAGAACATGGTGGGCGTGCCGGAGATCACCTTCCGGGGGACTCCCGGCGCAGAGGCGGTTATCCGTTACGGCGAGGTGCTCTACCCCGCCCTGCCGGAATACGCCGGCAACGAGGGCATGATTCTCACGGAAAATTATCGGGACGCGCTGTCCATCGACCGGTATGTCTTTCAAGACGACGCGCCCGTGACCTATTCCCCCCGGCACACCTTCCACGGCTATCGTTATGTGGAAATCACCGGGGTGGCGGAAGCGCCGGCCGTCCAGGATGTGAAGGGCCGGGTGCTTTCTTCCATCACCCATCTCACCGGCGATATTCGCACCTCCGATGCAATGGTGAACAAGCTCTACAGCAACATCCGCTGGAGCCAGTATGCCAATTTCCTCTCCATTCCCACGGACTGCCCCCAGCGCAACGAGCGCATGGGCTGGGCCGGGGACGCGCAGGTCTTCTGCCCCACGGCGGTTTACAACGCGGACGTATACGGCTTTTTGCGGCGGTATCTGGAATGCACCCGGGATTGCCAGCTGCCTGACGGCCGGTTTGCGGACATCGCGCCGGTGGGCGGCGGCTTCGGCGGCATCGAATGGGGCAGCGCCGGCGTGCTGGTGACTTACGAACTGTACCGTCAATATGGCGACAGGCGCGTCATTGAAGAAAACTTCGCCGCCATGGCCCGGTACATGGATTTCCTGAAGGGCAAGGGCGTGCCCGGCCTGTTGGACAACGTCGGCCCCCTGGGCGACTGGCTGGCCACGGACATGAGCACGGACAATCCCCTTCTGTGGAACGCGATTTATTATCACGACGCCTGCGCCATGGCGGAAATGGCCCGGGCCATCGGCCGGGACGCGCAGCCCTATGAGGCGCTGGCGAAGGAAATTTTCGAAAACTGGAACCGGGCGTATGTGGACCCCCAGACCGGCAAAACCCGCGCCCTTTCCGGCGAAATCAACGACACCCAGGCCTCCTACGCGGTGCCCCTGCATTACGGACTGTTCCGGGACCCCGCCGCCGCGGCAAAGCGTCTGGCCGAAAAGTCTCAGGAAGTGGGTCACGCGGTGACCACCGGCTTTGTGGGCACGGGCCCCCTGTGCCCCGCCCTGTGCGACGGCGGCTATGCGGAAGAGGCCTATCGCATTCTGCTGAACCGGAATTATCCCTCCTGGCTGTATTCCGTCACGGAAGGCTCCACCACCATCTGGGAGCGCTGGAATTCCGTCACCCGGGAAAACGGCTTCGGCGGCAACAACTCCATGAACTCTTTCAACCATTATTCTCTGGGCGCGGTGGGCGCGTGGATGTACCGGTATATGCTGGGCATTCGCCGGGGCAAAAACGGCTGGCAGAAATTCCGTCTGGAGCCCTGCTGCCAGGGTCTGACCTCGGCGGAAGGCTCTTTCGAAAGCGTATACGGCGTGATTCGGGCCGCCTGGGAAAAGAAGGACGGCAGGACAATATACCGGGTGGAAGTGCCCGCCGGCACGCAGGCGGAAGTGATTCTGCCCGGCCGCCGGGAAATCATAGGAAGCGGGGCGCATGAATTCCAATGGTAACCGGGAAACAGAAGCTCATCTGCGTGGTAGGCACCACAGCCTCCGGCAAAAGCGATTTCGGCGTGGAACTGGCGAAAAAATACGGCGGAGAGATCGTCTCCGCCGACAGCCGCCAGGTTTTCCGGGGACTGGATCTGGGCAGCGGCAAAATCACCCCGGAGGAAATGCAGGGCGTTCCCCATCACCTGCTGGACGTGCGCAATCCCAACGAATTTTTCTCCATGGCGGATTTTCAGGCCATGGCCTATGAAGCCATCGACGATATTCTCCGCCGGGGAAGGCTTCCCCTGCTGGTGGGCGGCACCGGGCTGTATGTGGACAGCGTGGCGGAAGGCTATCTGCTGTCCGGAGAAGCGCCGGATCTTGCCTATCGCGCCCATCTGGAAACCTTTGAAACCCCCGCCCTTTATCAGATGCTGCTGCAGGTCATGCCGGATACCGACGTAGACCCCAAGAATCGCAACCGGGTCATGCGGCTGCTGGAGCGCATCCACGCCGGCGACGACCTCACGCCCCGGAAGGAAGCCCGATATGACGTATTGAAGCTGGGCATGACCTTCCCCCGGCCGGAGCTCTGCCGGCGCATCGACGAACGGCTGATTCGCCGGCTGGACGCGGGCATGGTGGAAGAAATCCGGCGCCTGCTGGACAACGGCGCTGCGCCGGAATTCCTGGACGGCCTGGGGCTGGAATATCGGTATGTCTACCGCTATGTGGCGGGCCTCCTCACCCGGGAGGAAATGCTGGACGAACTTTCCCGGGCCATCAAGCGCTTTGCCAAGCGGCAGATGATCTGGTTCCGCCGGGATAAATCCATCCTCTGGCTGGACATGGCCGGCGACCCCATGGCCCAGGCCTGTCAGGCCATCGACGCGTTCCTCGCATAAATTTTCCATTGCGAAAAAGCCTCCCGTCTCAGCGAATACGCCGCGGCGGGAGGCTTCCTTTTGCCCCATATATTCTTCATTCCCTATCGTACCAGCAGAATGCCCAGCAGCGCCGCCACGGAGATCACCAGCGGCACCCCGCACTTCAATCCCCACAGAAGCCCCGCGCACACCGCGCCAATGACGACTGCCTGCCAGGAGACATAATTCTGCATGGACATGGTGACAATCACCGTCAGCACCATGCCCAGGCTGGCGGGGCGAATGCCGGTGAACGCTCCCTCCAGCAGGCGGCTGTTCCGGAATTTCTGCAGGCAGAATCCCGCCAGCACTGCCAGCGTCAGGGTGGGGGTCACCACGCCCAGGTTGGCCACAATCGCGCCCAGCACCCCCGCCACCCGCATGCCGGCAAAGGTGGCGCAATTGGTGCCCAGAGGGCCTGGGGTCATTTCGGCAATGGCCACAATGTCCGCCACCTCGGTGGTGGTCATCCAGTGATGGGAGAGCATTTCGGCGTTAATCAGCGGCACCATGGAGGCCCCGCCGAAGCTAGTAAAGCCGATTTTGATAAAGGAAATCAACAGCTCAATGAGTTCCGCCACGGTGTTTCACCTCCGAAAAAGCAATGCCCAGTATCGCGCTGCCGATCACCACCCAGACGATGCTGATTCCGGTAAACAGCGTCACGGCCAGCGCGGCGGCGCAGACGATATAAGAAAACGCGCCCCCCGCAAAGGCGCCCTTGCGCAGCTTCAGGGCCGCGCCGGCGATAATGGGCGGCACGGCGGCCCGCACCCCCACCAGCGCCCGGGCCACATAAATATTCTCCCGGAAGGCAGTGTAGCACATCGTCACCAGAGAAAGCAGCACGATGGGCGGGGTGAGAATGCCCGCCACGGAGGCCAGCCCCGCGATCAGTCCCCCCTGAGAAAAGCCGAAAAGATAGGCCACGTTGGCCACCATCAGCCCCGGCAGGGAGCGGCCGATGGAGGTCTGATCCAGAATGGTTTCCTCGGTCACCAGCTTCTTTTTGTCCACAAAGTCCTTCTGCATTTGTGCAATGATGCTGAAGCCGCCGCCAAAGGTGAACCATCCAATCCGGAAAAAGTACAGAAACAGCTTGAGTGCGACCTTTGGGTCGCCAATTTTTTTCTTCATAAATCAATAGTACCTGTTTTTCTTCGAATAAGCAATCCCCTTTTTGCCAATAATCTCAGAAAAGGCAGGTGTTTATTACGGAAATAGCAAAAATCAGCGCCCGGGAGATTTACGATTCCCGGGGAAATCCCACCATCGAAACCACGGTTCAATTGCGCTGCGGGGCCCGGGGCGTGGCCAGCGTGCCCTCCGGCGCGTCCACCGGCGCGCACGAGGCCTGGGAACTGCGGGACGGCGGCGACCGGCTCATGGGCAGGGGCGTATTGCAGGCGGTTTCCCATGTGGAAGGAGAAATCGCCCAGACCCTGATCGGCAAAAGCCCCCTGAATCAGCGTCGGCTGGACGAAACGCTCTGCCAGATGGACGGCACGGAGAATCTCTCCCGGTTGGGGGCCAACGCGATTCTCTCGGTTTCCATGGCCTGCGCCCGGGCGGCGGCGGCGGCACTGCATCTGCCCCTGTACCGGTATCTGGGCGGGCTGCCCGCCGGAAAACTGCCCGGGGTCATGATGAACGTGCTCAACGGCGGCTTGCACGCGGCCAACAACGTGGACATTCAGGAATTCATGCTCACCCCGGTTTCCGCCGGCAGCGTGCAGCAGGCGGTGCGCATGGGCGTAGAGGTCTATCACGCCCTGAAATCCCTGCTGCACGAAAAGGGGCTGTCCATTTCCGTGGGCGATGAGGGCGGCTTTGCTCCCGACATTCCCGGCGACGAGGACGCGCTGGTGCTGCTGGAAGAAGCGGTGCGCCGGGCGGGGATGGTGCCCGGTCAGGATGTGTGCTTTTCGCTGGACCCCGCCGCCAGCGGCTGGCAGGACGGCGTAGGCGGTTACCAGCTGCCCAAACGGGGCCGGCGCATGAGCCGGGAAGAGATCGTCGAATTTTTCACGGAACTGGCGGGGCGGCATCCGCTGTTCTCTCTGGAGGACCCCCTGGGCGAGGAGGATTTTCAGGGCTTTGCCCGGCTGAAGCAGGCCCTGCCCGGCTGTCTCATTGTGGGCGACGATCTCTTCGTCACCAACCAGGCCCGGGTGCAGACGGGTGTGGCCGCCGCTTCTGCCGGGGCGCTTCTGGTAAAGCCCAATCAGGCGGGCACCCTCACCCGGGCCATGGACGCCGCCCGGGAGGCCCGGCAGGCCGGCATGGCCCTGATCGTCTCCCACCGCAGCGGCGAAACGGATTCGGATTTCATCGCCGATCTGGCGGTGGCCATGGGCGCGGATTTTCTGAAAGCCGGCGCGCCTGCCCGGGGCGAGCGGGTGGCCAAATACAACCGGCTCATGGCCATTGAGTCGGAATTGCATTCCTGAGAAAATTCTCCGCATAAAGTCGTTTTTTCGGGCCAGATTATCCCCAGGAGGGGGGAATCGGCATGAAAAAGCTCGTACTTTGGGGGATTCTGGCGGCGCTTCTGTGCGCACTGCCCGCCCGGGGAGAAACTCAGTCAGCCATCTGTCTTCAGGTCGTCGGCGAAACCGATCTTTCGGAGGATCAGCGATATAAATTGCTGGTACGCGCCTGGGCGGAGGAACTGCTGTCGCCCCTGACGGCGGACGCGCCCGAGGACGAGGCCCTTTGGCAGTCCCTGGAAGCCGTCCTCCCCCGGCTGCAGGCGTATCTGAACCGCCGGGCGGAGGACGCGGGGCGTCCTGCCAACATCCGGGTGTGCGCGGGCCGTTTCCCCTATGCCGCCCACGCCCTGGAAGGCAGAACCTATCCCGCCGGGGACTATCGGGCGATTCGGATCACCATCGGCGGTGGTCAGGGGCACAACTGGTGGGGCGTACTTTATCAGCCCCCGGAGCCGGACACGATCTATTATTCCATTTTGGTGGAATGGTTTTTGAAACTGTTCCAATAGCGGGAGGAAATGCGCATGAAAAAGACTCTGGCGCTGTTTCTGGCGATGCTCTGCGTGCTGCTGCCCTGGCAGGCTCTGGCGGCCACGGTGCTGGAGGTGGGCTCCTCCGGCTCCAACGTCACAAAGGTGCAGCAGCGGCTGATTCAATACGGCTATCTCTCCGGCACGGCGGACGGCAAATACGGCGCGGACACCCAGGCGGCGGTGCGCTGGTTTCAGAAAAACAACGGTCTCACGGTAGACGGCCGGGTAGGCCCCGCCACGGCGGCGGCCCTGGGGGTCACCCTGAGCTCCTCGGCCTCCTCCAGCGCCTCCTCCTCGGCGGCCATCGTCTCCTCGGATCACCGGCTGCTGGCCAAGCTGGTATACGCCGAGGCTCGGGGTGAAAGCTACAAGGGCCAGGTGGCCGTGGCGGCGGTGGTGCTGAACCGGGTGAAGTCCTCTCAGTTTCCCAATACCATCAGCGGCGTGATTTACCAAAGCGGCGCCTTCTCCTGCGTCAGCAACGGTTCCATCAACAATACCCCGGATTCTTCCTGCATTCGGGCGGCGCTGGACGCCATGAACGGCTGGGATCCCACCGGCGGCTGCCTGTATTATTACAACCCCAAAAAGACCAGCGACAGCTGGATTCGCACGCGGACGGTGGTGACGGTCATCGGCAGTCACTCCTTCGCCATATAAAGGAGGCGAACCCATGGGTGCATTTGCACAATT
>CACXHB010000047.1 GCA_902767315.1 uncultured Eubacteriales bacterium | reverse complement strand
GAATCAACCATGAAGAAACTCGTAACCCTGCTGCTGGCATTGGTTCTGCTGCTGACGATGGCAGCTCCCGCCCTGGCCGAGGACACGGGCAGCATCACCATTGATAACGCTGTGAAAGATAAAACTTATACGATTTACCGCATCTTTGACCTGAATGGCCACAATGCCGATTATTCTGCCATTAATTATACGGTAAATGATAAGTGGACCGCCTTTTTCGCCGAAGGCGCGGCTGGCCTGGACTATGTTGCTATTGATGAGCTTGGCTATGTGACCTGGAAAGACGGCGCAAGCGCGGCGAATTTTGCTGCGGCGGCAATTGCGTTTGCGAAGGCCGATAACATTGCAAACGACGGCTCTCAGAAGGCTACCGGCAATGAAGTGAAGTTCACCGACCTGCCCTTGGGTTATTATCTGGTTCAGTCCGACCTGGGCGCATTGTGCTCTCTGGACACCACGATGCCTGACGTTGTAATCGAGGAAAAGAACAGTGCGCCTACCGTGGAGAAGGAAGTCAAGGAAAATTCCACCGATATCTATGGCAAGAAGAACGACGCTTCTATCGGCGATACCGTGGAATTCAAGACCACCATTCGCGTAATCGACGGTGCGCCCATGAATTACGTGCTGCACGATAAGATGAGCGAAGGCCTGACCTTTGACGCGAATAGCGTTGTGGTGAAAGTGGGCGAAAAGACGCTGGCGGCCGGTACGGATTATACGCTGACCAGCACGGGCCTTGAGGACGGCTGCACCTTTGAAATCGCTTTTACCGAAGGAACGCTGAAGCCCAACGACGTTGTGACGGTGGAATATAAGGCCACGCTGAACGACAAGGCTGTAGTGGCCGGCGCTGGCAACCCCAACGAAACCTGGCTGAAGTATGGCGAGGATAACACGACGACCCATGACGTTACCAAGACGTACACCTGGGAAGTCAAGGTTCTGAAGTATACGAATAAGGACAAGGTTGAAACGCCTCTGGCGGGCACGGAATTCGTGCTTTACCGTGAAGTGAACGGCGAAAAGCAGTATGTTACCACTGACGCCAATCACAAGGTAACCGGTTGGGTCACCGACAAGACGCAGGCTACGACCTTTACCACGCCTGCGGACGGTAAGTTCAGCATTACCGGCCTGGACACTGGCACGTATTATCTGGAAGAGACCAAGGAACCCGACGGCTACAATAAGCTGGCGAATCCCATCAAGGTTGTAATTTCCGCAACTTATGATGATGCGGCGGGAACGGGCACCGCTACGGTTACTTATAATGAAGACGATGTGGCCAATCCTGACATTAAGGTTCTGAACCAGACCGGTACGGAACTGCCCTCCACCGGCGGCATGGGCACCACCCTGTTCTATGTGGTGGGCGGCCTGCTGGTGGCCGTGGCCGTGGTGCTGCTGGTGACCAAGAAGAAGATGTCCGCGGACAAGTAAACCCATTGCGCATGCTGCCGGCCGGAGGGGAGAAATTCCCCTTCGGCGGCGGTATGCCTTCCTGAGGAAGGCGGATCGCTTTTTTCAGGAAGGCATATCCAATGCCCGAAAAACGGGAGAATGGAATGAAAAAGCATCTTTCAACGCTGCTGCTGGTGGCCGTGTTTTTGCTGGGCGTGTGTATCCTGCTCTATCCCACGGCGAGCGATTACTGGAATTCCCTGCACCAGACCCGGGCCATCGGCGCATATGAGGACGCGCTGGCCGGCATGACCCGCCGGGATTACGACGCCGCCTTTCAGCAGGCGGAGGACTATAACCGGGCGCTGGCGGCGCTGGACGCGCCCATGTCGGAATATCAGAGCCTGTCCGACGCGGGGATGGATTATGAGGAAATCCTGAACATCAACGGCGTGGGCATCATGGGCTATATCGACATCGACGCCATCGGCGTAGAATTGCCCATCTATCACGGTACGTCGCCGGATGTGCTGAACGTGGCCGTGGGCCATCTGGAGGGCAGCAGCCTGCCCATCGGCGGGGAGGGCAGCCATTGCGTGCTGTCCGCGCATCGGGGGCTGCCCAGCGCCCGGCTGTTCACCGACCTGGATCAGCTGCAAGAGGGAGACACCTTCACCATTACCGTGCTGGACCGGCTGCTGACTTATGAAATCGATCAGATCCTGATTGTGGAGCCGGAACAGGTGGACGCATTGGCCATTACTCCCGGCGAGGATTATTGCACGCTGGTGACCTGCACCCCCTATGGCATCAATACTCACCGGCTGCTGGTGCGGGGCAGACGGGTGGAAAACGCCCGGGAGAAGGCCCATGTGTATGTGCCGGCGGATATGGTGCAAATCGACCCGCTGGTGGTTACCCCTGCCGTGGCCGCGCCGATGCTGGCGATTTTGCTGGTATTTTTGCTGGTGCGATACAGAAAAAGGAGATAGACGCATGAAACGGAGTATCTTTCTGGTGTGCCTGGGAATGCTGCTGCTGGCGCTGGTTTGCGCCTCGGCAGAGGAGCTGGACCTGAGTCGCACCGGTTCCATTGCCCTGGAATTGACCGGCGAAAATGGGCAGGTCGTTTCCGGAGGCAGTTTCCGGCTGTATCGGGTGGGTGCGCCGGCGATTCGGGAAAATAATCTGGTTTTTGACCGGACGGCGGATTTTGCCGAAAGCGGCGTTTCTCTGGAAGATTTGAGCAAGAGCGCCCTGGCGGAGCAGTTGGCCGCTTATGTGGAAACGGCCCGTCCCGCGCCCCTGGCCACCGCTTCGGCTGACGCAAAGGGGAAGGTGCGGTTTTCCGGCCTGGAATGCGGGCTGTATCTGGTGATGCAGCAGCCGCAAAAGGGCGATACCTACGAGCCCATGACGGCCTTCCTGGCCTCGATTCCCATGACCGATCCCGAGGGTACCCGCTGGCTGTACGACGTGAGCGCCAAGCCCAAGGTGGAAATAAAGCCCGCCCCGTCGGTTACCCCCGGACCCACCCCCGGCCCGGAGGAGCCGCGGCTGCCTCAGACGGGCATGCTCCTTTGGCCCATTCCGGTGCTGGCCGGTTTGGGAATCGGGCTGTTTGTGCTGGGCTGGGTGCTGGTTTTCCGGAGAAAGCGGCATGACTAGCCGCAGATTCGGCGTTTTCTGCATGGGATTGGGGGCGCTTTTGCTGGTATCGGCGGCGCTTCTGATGACAAACAACCATCGGCAGGAAACTTACGCCGGTCAGACGGCTGAGACGGTGCTGGAAAAGATGCAGGAAACCCTGCTTCGGCAGGATCGCCAATTGATATTGCCGGGGGAAACGCCTGCGCCGGAAATGGCGGAATCCGCGGATACGCGGCTGCCCCAGCAGGCGGCGGAGGATACGCCCCGTGCCGGGGCCACGCCCGTGCCGGATATGCCCATTATGACCATCGACGGTCAGGAATATATCGGCTATCTGGAATTGCCTACGCTGGATCTTTCCCTGCCGGTGATGAGCCAGTGGAGCTATCCCCGGCTGCGGATCGCCCCCTGCCGGTATTGGGGCAATGCGTACGACGATACGCTGGTGATTCTGGCCCATAATTACGATCGGCATTTCGGCCGCATCAAAAATCTGGCCATCGACGACCCGGTGCAGTTTGTGGACGCGGCGGGCAATGTGTTCCACTACCGGGTAGCCGCGCTGGAAACGCTGGAAAAACCGGACGTGGAAAAAATGATCGACAGCGGATACGATCTGACGCTGTTTACATGCACGCTGGGAGGCCGGCACCGGGTTACCGTGCGGCTCAACCGCGTAAAAACCTATGAATAAGGCTCTGCCAATCGAATGAGGATGGCAGAGCCTTTGTGATATTGAATCTTTACCGGAACAGATTGCGAATTTTCTGGAGCAGCCCGGTTTCCGTGGTTTCCGTGGCGGTATCCGCCTCAACGGTCGCCACGTGAACGGCGGGCGTGGTGATGACGAACTGCACCGCGTCTACTTCAGTATTGCGCTCGTCCACGAAGGAGGAAACCGGCACGTCTGAACCGGTCTTTTCGGCGATCATGTCGTCGATTTTCTCGCTGACGGTGTCGTTGATGTCGGCGGTTTCGCTGCGGAATTCGCCGGTGCCGTCCTTCATTTCCTGAGCGCCGTCCCGCAGCTGGCTGACTCCGTCGGTGTAATCCCCCAGACCGGTGTAGAAATCCATCACGGAATCCAGCTGGGTGTGCAGATCGGAAAGCGCCCGATAGGCTTCGCCGTTTTCGCCGTTTTCCTCCAGGGCCTGGGCGACGCCGTCCAGATACTCGGCGCTGCTGCGCTGATTTTCCATCTCTTCCTCAATGCGCTCCTGCACCTGAGGAGAAGCCATTTGAGATTCCACATTCTGGGCGATGAGCGCCTGCACCGGAGACGAGGCCATCTGCGCTTCTACGTTTTCGGAAATCAGGCTTTGCACCTGGCTGGACTGCATCTGCTGATTTACCATGTTTTCCAGCAGGGTTTGCGTGTCGGTGGAATTCAGCTGAGCTTCGGTTTCCGCGTCGATTTTGGCCTGCACGTCGTCGCTGGCCATCTGCGTCTCGATTTCGGAATCGATTTTGGCCTGTACCTCGGGGGTAGCTATCTGCGCTTCTACGGCGGCGCTGATTTTCGTCTGAACCGCGTCGGACTGCATCTGCTGCTGAATCAGCGCCTGAATTTCGTCTTCGGAAAGGTTGGTAATGGCATCGCGAATCTTCTGCCGGGCCGCCGCTTCCACCTGAGGACGAATCTTCTGCCGGGCGGCTTCCTCCGCCTGAGCCCGCAGGGTCGGGTCGCTGACCTTTTGGGCCGTCAGCGCGTCGATCTGCGCCTGCAGCTCCGGCGTGCTCATCTGCTGGGCAACCTGCGCATCGATGAGCGCCTGGGTTTCGGCGGAAGCCATGGCCTCGTCGGTGAGCGCGTCAATCTGCGCCTGCACCTCGGGGGAAGCCATCCGTTCCCGCACCAGCGCGTCGATTTCCTCATCGGTGGGCATGCCCTCGGCATAGGCCGCGGGAACCACCAGGGGAGAAAGGCTCCGAATCAGGGCCGTCAGGCCGTTCTCCTGCTGGGGCGCAGGGGTGGCCGTGGGTTCGGCGCTGGGGCTGGGCGCGGGGGTAGGCTGGGTCAGCTCCGCCAGAATCGCGGCGCGAATTTCCGCCTCCACCTGGGCGCTGATCTGGGCGCGTACCTGCTGCCGCACGGCGGCTTCCACCTGAGTGCGCACCTGGGCCTCCACGGCGGCCGATACCTGGGGACGCACCTGGGCGGTGAGTTCCGCGTCGATTTGCGCCTGCACTTCCTCAGAAGCCAATTGCGCCTCCACGGCGGCGTCGATTTCCGCCTGCACCTGAGGCGTCTGCATCTGCTGCTCCACCTGCGCGTCGATGGTCTCCTGACTGGGGTTGCGAATTTCCGCTTCCACCTGCTGGCGGGCGGTTTCCGTCACCTGAGCGGTCACCTGCTGCCGGGCGGCTTCGGTTACGGCGGTTTCTACCTGCCCCCGGGCGGCTTCCTCCACGGCGGCGCGTACCTGCGCCTCGCCTCCGGCCAGCACCTTTTCCCGCACTTGCCCCCGGGCAGCTTCCGTCACCTGGGCGGTCACCTGCTGCCGGGCGGCTTCGGTTACGGCGGTTTCTACCTGCTCCCGGGCGGCTTCCTCTACCCGAACCCGCAGCTGCGCGTCCGCCTGTTCCAGAACGTAATCGTCCACCTTTTCCAGCAATTCGCTTTGCAGCCGGTCGATTTCTTCACCGTAATTTTCCGTGGTCAGGGGATGAATTTCCACGCCCAATGCCCCGAAGGCGGCCTGAGATTCCGTGAGCTTTGCGTTGGCGGCGTCAAATATGGCGTCCACCATCTGCTTTGCGCCGTCCATCAGTTCGTCGTTGTGCTCGGTCAGCTCGTTCGCGCCGTCCAACAGTTCCTGCGCGCCGTCGTCCAGCTCCACGCCCGCGTCTACGATCTTGTCCGTTTCCTGCGTCAGTTCGCTGTCGTCGACGTCGAGATCCAGAGAAAGCCGCAGACCGTTGATGGAAATGGCGTCCATCTCAAATTCCGTCGCGTCCGTCTCAATGCGAATGGTCTTTTCCGTACCCGGCAGCACGATGTAGCTCAACTGGCGGCTGGTGCCCACGTTGGCCAGGGTCGCCCCTTCCGCCGAAATGTTCCGGCATTTTTCCGTGTCCAGCGCCGCGGTGATCTGCAGGGCGTGGCTGCGGAACAGCTCGCCGGTATAGTCGGGATTTTTCTGAATTTCCAGTTCGATTGTCACATGACCGCTCTGGCCCGCCAGGGCTTCGGGTTCGATGGGCTGCCCGTCCAGAGAATAGGTCAGATGGAACAGCCAGGGCAGATCCCGGGTATTCAGGTTCCCCTGATAATACACCCGCTGAGCGTCGCTGTGGAAACGCACCTGACCGTCTTCGTAGGTGATTTCATCCTCCGTATTCAGGGGATGCACGGCGGAATAATCGCCGTAATCCACGATGTCGCCGCCTTCGAAAATATTCACGGCGTACAGACCGCTGACCTGACCCTGTCCGTCCAGCACGGCGTAGATCACTTCTTCTTTTCCGCTTTCCGCATACGCCAGCGAGCCGCTGCCCAGCAGCGCCACGGTCAGCGCCAGAGACATTCCTTTTTTGAAGTTCATAGGTCATTCTCCCTTCTTGATAAATACCGCGCCTTTGGTGGTGCGCTGAATCAGTCCGTCCAAGAGATACAGCATCCCGGGCAATGCGAACAGCACGATCACCATGGAAAGCAGCGCGCCCCGGCCCAGGAAAAAGCCCAGCTGGCTGAGCAGGCCGTGGGTGGAAATGTACCCCATCAGGAAGCCCACCACCGTCAGCGCCAGCCCGGAGGTCAGAATCGACACCGTAACCGAGGATACCGTCTGCACAATGGCTTCCTTTTTCGGAAGGCTGCGGCGGAATTCGGTATATCGGTCGGTAAACAGAATCGCGTAATCCACCGTCGCGCCCAGCTGAATGGACGTGATGATCAGATACGAAATGTAAAACACGGTTGAGCCGGTGAAATAGGGGATCGCGGTGTTGATCCAGATGCCGGATTCGATGGCCAGCACCAGAATAACCGGCAGGGAAATAGACTTGAAGGAGAACAGCAGCACGATGAACACCGCCGCGATGGCGATGAAGTTCACCTTGGCCATGTCCGATGTAACGGTGGTTTTCATGTCGCAGGTACTCACGCCTTCGCCGGCCAGCAGCCATTCCCCGGGATAGAATTCTTCGGCGATTTCCCGCACGCGATGGACCAGATCAAACGTGGCGTCCCCTTCCAGATCGGCCTTTACGGACAGCACCAGCCGGCTGTAATGGGGAGAAATCAATTTGGACAGGGTGTCTGAATCCACATATTCCGTGGGAATCACGCTGCCCGCGTTGTCCACATAGGAGAGCACGCCGCTCACCTGAGGCAGCTCCTTCATCGCGTCCGAAAGCGCTTTCTCCCGGGCGGAATTGCCCTTGGGCACCATCAGCACGTAGGTGTCGCTTTTGCCGAACACGTCCTCAATGGCCGCCATGTCCGCGCCCAGCTGAGTGTTCGCCCCGAAGATATGGGAAGCGCCATAGTAGTAGCTGTTCTGCCCCGAGCCCAGGAAGGCGGGAACGATCAGCACCAGCAGCACCGCCAGCACCGGGAACATCATCCGGGTGACGCAGCGGCCCAGCCCCCGGAAGGAGGGCATGAAGGAGCGATGCCGGGTTTTCTCCAGCCATTTGTGGGTCAGAAGAATCAGCGAGGGGGAGAACAGGAACACCGTAATCAGGCTTACCGCCACGCCTTTGCCCAGCACCAGCCCCATATCCGGGCCGATCTGGAACCGCATCAGGCACAGGGCCAGAAAGCCGATGACGGTGGTAAGTCCGCTGGAGAGAATGGACATGGTGGATTTGCACAGGGCGGACACCATGGCCTCCTGGGGACTGGCCGAATCCCGGCGGCATTCCTCAAAGCGGTGCAGAAGAAAGATGGAATAATCCAGGGAAACCGCCAATTGCAGAATGCTGCCTGCCGCGTTGGAGACAAAGGAGATTTCGCCGAAGATCAGGTTCGATCCGCTGTTGATGAGAATGGCCACGCCCAGGGAACCCAGCACCACCAGCGGCTCCAGCCAGGAAGTGGTGGTCAGCAGCAGAATCAGAAGCACAAAGGACACGCCTGCCACGGAAATAATCCGAATTTGGGATACCGTGCTGGTGGTGGCTACGGCGGTGGAAACAGCCGAGCCGCTCATGGCGTTATCCGGTCCGATGAGTTCCCGAATGGCGTCTACCGCCGAGATGCGCTTGCTTCTTTCAATGGTGACGGAAAACAGCGCCGCTTTGTCCTGATAATAATGGGACACCGTGTCCTGATCCAGGGTTTCCAGGGGCTGTTCCACATCGGCTGCGTCGTCCAGCCAGGTAACGCTGGTTACGCCGTCGATCTGCTCCAGCGCCCGTTTGTATTCCAGCGCTTGGGCCACGTCGATGTTTTTTACCATTACCCGGGCGTTGGGTACGCCGCCGTCGTATTCCGCGTCCAGGGCATTCAGCGCCAGCGTGGAGGCGGTGGAGGGCGGCAGATAGTCGTTCATATCGTAATTTACGGCGATCAACGGCTTGAGCATGGCACAGACCGCCGCCAGCACCAGAAAAAACAGCACGACGGTTTTCGGGCGGCTGGTGACGGCCCGATAAAATTTCTGCATGTTCATTCCTCCCTTCTATTTCCGCGCAGGGGCAGGGGAAAGCCCCCGCAGCGCAGGATCATCTCCAGGCATTCCGGTAGTAGGTGGCCCTCTCCCTCAAAGGGATAGGCCCCCATGCGGGTGCGAATGCTTCCGGTCAGGCGGCACTGGCCGTCGGGCGACAATTGTCCCTGCACCGGGTTTTCCTGCTTCATCAGCCGCAGCACGCCGGAAAAGCATTCCCCGGAAAGCCTTACCCCCAGGCTGCCCGAGCGTTTCCCCAACAGGGTGGTCAACTCTACGTCATAGGTTCGAACTTCCTGCCCGTCGCCTGCCATGAAACCTTCCTCCCTTCGCAATGCCTCCTACAGTATACCGGATGAACGGGGCGGATAAAATAGATAATTTTGTACATTTGTACAGCGTTTTCGAAAAAACAACAATTCGTCCGGCGGGGACAAGACGTTGGACAGATGCCTAAAGTTGTCCATTGCGCAAAACGTCGTTTCCGGATACAATAAAAAGGAAATCGTTTCTGAAAAGGATGGAAGCATGGGATATGAAGCAGAAGGAAATGTCGCTGGCCACCAAAAAGGAATTCGCCGCCGCGCTGAAAAAACTGATGGCCGTCAAGCCCATTAACAAAATCACCGTCCGGGAACTGGTGGCGGAATGCGGCATGAATCGAAATTCCTTTTATTATCACTTTGAGGACATCTACGCGCTGTTCAAGTGGATGGTGGAAGCGGAAGCCGTGGAAATTGTGAAGCAATATGATTTCCTGATGAATTACCACGAGGTGATTCATTTTGTGCTGGATTATGTGGAAAATAACCAATACCTTCTCTCCAACGCTTACAATGCCATCGGCCAGACGGGGCTGAAGCGATTTTTGTATCTGGATTTTATTTCCTGCATGGACAGCCTGCTGGAACAGGGGTGCCAGCGGCAGGGAGTGACCCTGGACGCGGAGTATCGCAAATTCCTTTGCGCCTTTTACACCGAGGCCATCGCCGGAACGCTGCTGGATTACATCATCCATCCCCAGGATCACAGCCGGGAAAAGGTGATTTCTTACGTGGAACGCCTTCTGCGTACGACGCTGCCCGCGGCCATCGGGAAGGCTGCTGAGGACGAGCCGGAAGACTGTTTTCGTTGACAGAATGCGGACGATATGTTAAAATCCACCAAAGGCAGGTGGAACGCAATGCATCGAATTGAAAAGGCGCTGGCAAATCCTGAAATGGAATACCGTCCCCGAAATTACTGGGGCTGGCTGGAAAATATCACCCCCGAGGAAACCCGCTGGCAGGTGCGGCAGATGTACCAGGCCGGACTGGGCGGCTATGTGATGCACGCCCGGGGCGGTTTGACCATTCCCTACGCCGGGGAACAATGGATGAACAGCGTGCGCGCCATGATCGACGAAGGCCGCAAATACGGCATGGTGACCATCGTGGACGACGAGCACGGCTGGCCTAGCGGTTTCGGCGCGGGCAAGGTGAACGGAAAAGGCGAAAAATATCAGCTGAAATATCTGAAATGCGAATATGTGCCCGAAGACGCGCCGGAACGCCCCCATACCCTGGGCGCGTGGCCCCGGGAGGGCGGCCGGCAATTGCGGGTGTATGCCCAGGTGGACAAATATTACGTGGATAATATGGATCCCGACGTGGTGGACGCGTTTATTCAGGCCTCTTATGAGGACTATAACGCCCAGGTGGGCAGCGAATTCGGCGCGGGCGGCGTGTACGGCATTTTCTCCGACGAACCCCAGACCGCCCGTTACGCTACTCCCTGGTCGGACATCCTTCCGGCGCTTTATCAGAAGGAATATGGCCAGCCGCTGCTGCCGGAACTTTACAAGGTGTTCGAGGACTGCCCAGGCTGCGAACAACTCCGGTGCCGGCTGTACGGACTCATGGCCCGCTGCTTTACGGAAAATTACGCGGGCCGGCTGAACCGCTGGTGCGAGGGTCATGGGCTGAAGTTCATGGGACATACCTGTCTGGAGGACGATTTCGCCGGGCAGCTGCGCTGTGCGCTGGCGACCATGCCCTTCTACGAGCACATGGGCGTGCCCGGTATCGACTGGCTGAGCCGCGTGCCGCTGAACAACATGACCATTCTGCAGCTCACCTCCGCGGCGGCTCAGACGGGGAAAAAGCGGGTGCTCAGCGAAATGTTCGGCTGCGCGGGCTGGAGCGTCACCCCTGAGGAGCTGAAGTGGATCGCCCAGTGGCAGCATTCCCTGGGAATCAACGACCAATTGCAGCATCTGGGGCTGTATTCCCTGCGGGGATCCCGCAAGCGCGAATATCCCGCGTCCATTTTCTATCAGCAGCCCTGGTTCAAAAAGATGGTTCCTTATAACGACACCTTCGCCCGCATCAGCAAGCTCATGGCCGAAAGCACGCCGCAGACCGATCTGATGGTGCTGCACCCCATGCATTCCGCCTGGGCGAAATACGACGGCAGCGAGGAATCCCTCCGGCCCATGACGCAGGAATTCGTGGGCCTGCTGGATACCCTTCTGGGCCTGGGCCTGATGCCCCATCTGGGGGACGAAACCCTGATGCTGCGCCATGGCCGGGTGGTTGGCGATGCGCTGGAAATCGGCGCGTGCCGCTACCGCACCGTGCTGATTCCCAGGCTTATCACCATGGACGCGGCCACCTGCCGGCTGCTGGCGGAATTCGCGGCGGCGGGGGGCAGGATATATTGCATTGAGGCGCTGCCTGCCATGCTGGACGGGGCGCCCGCCCAGGTGGAGCTGCCCTGCACGCTGCTTGCCAATACCCGGGAGGAATTGGGAAAGGCCTTCCGTTCCCCCGTCCGTCTGGAGGGCGGCAACGGGCTGACCTACGTGGGCCGCTGGAACTGGCGGGGCAGCGAGTTCTGTTATGTGGTGAATAACGATTTGCATCGCGCTTCGGATTTCAGCCTGCGGGCGGAGGGGCATTCCTTCTACGAATACGACCCCATGGCCAACGCCCTGGCCCGGGAACCCTTGGACGGGGAAAAATGCATCTCGAGGGAGGACAGGCGCGCATTCTGTTCCTGGGGGAACAGGCGGAAATTTCAAAACCCGCGCCGGCGATTTACGAACACCGGGTGGTGCTGGATGGCAAATGGAAGCTTGAAAACGCAACCGACAACGCCCTCACCCTGGATCATTGCCGGGCGTCCTTCGATGGCGAGCATTACGGCGAAGAGGAATACATTCTGGATGTGCAGAAGCGGCTTTTGAAGGCGGGGGAGAACCGGGATGTATGGCTGAAATTCCGATTCGTTTCGGAATTCGAGACCGACGCGCATCTGCTGGTGGAAAACCCGGAGAAGTGCCGCATTGCGGTTAATGGCGCGCCTGTGACCTGTGTGGACGGCTGGCGGGTGGACAAAAGCCTGGAGGCCATGCCGGTGCACGTGCGCCGGGGCGAAAACGAGATCGTCGTCATGCGCCGGTTTGAAAACGACGAGCGGGTGTATTTTGTGAAAAACAACGACATCCACGAGGCCGAAGCCAACCGCGTGACGGTGAATACCGAATTGGAAAGCGTGTATCTCTGGGGCAAGTTCGCGGTAAAGGCCGAAATCGTGGATTCGGACGGACCGCGCCGCAGCATTGAAACCCGCAGAAGCTTCACCCTGCGCCCCCTGCCGGAGGAGATGGAGATCGAAAAGCTGGAGCAGGAAGGATTGCTGTTCTTTGCCGGCGAAGTAACGCTGACCCGGCGCATTACGGCGGATACCGATTGCCAGGCGCGGCTGAGCATGGCCCGGCCCTGCGCCTGCGTTACGGAAATCAGCGTGAATGGAGAAACGCAGGCCCTGTACTGGGCGCCTTACGAATGCAGGGCCCGTCTGAAGGCGGGGGAAAACCAGCTGCAGGTGACCCTGACCAACAGCTGCCGCAACCTGTTCGGTCCCCATTATCGCCGGGAGGGCGACAGCTACAGCGTGGGCCCCTTCAGCTACGGCAAGGAGACGGAAAATATGCACTTTGTGCATCTGGGCATTCCCGGCGGCCTGGTGGTGGAATACTAAATCAAAACCGACCGGTTCCGAAAGGAACCGGTCGGTTTTTCCATGGACTCAGCGGGTGTATTTGAAATAAAGCACGATGGCCACCACAATGCACAGCACGATAGTAATGGGCCGGCGAATGCGCTTGATCTGAGCGTCCGTCAATTCTCCCAGCCGCGGGCGGATTTTTTTGCCGCATACGGGACAGACCTCGCATTCGGCGGGAATTCGCGCGTCGCAATGGGGACAGAATTTCATGTTGCTGTTTTCCATGGGTCAGACCTCCTTATTCGTAGATGAAGGAGTAAATAGCGGCGGCGTTGACGTCCCAATTGGTGTCGTAGAGCATGGCCTGGCCGTCCCGGGTGTCCTGAACGTAGGTGTCCTTTTCCGGCAGCCGCAGCTGGGGCACTTCGGACATGTCGCTGCCCAGCACCTTGGTGGCCACACCAATTGCGGTGTTCATGTCGATGTTGGTGGAAACATACTGGAACAGGGTGGTGCCGATTTCCACCATCTGCGTGGCGTTCAGCTGACGAATCTTGCCCAGCAGGGCGATGAGCACCTTGCGCTGCCGTTCGGTACGCTGGGAATCGCTGTCCAGTTTACGAATGCGGGCGTAGGCCACCACCTGACGGCCGTTCAGGTGCACGTTCTGGCCGGACTGCTCCAGCAGCACGTTGGTAGCTTCCAGTTCGCTTTCGTCGATGCCGGCCTTCTTGGCGAGACTGTACTGCTGCGCGGCATTTTTGTTGATCTGCTCCATTTCCGCTTCGGAAACGTCGATCTCGATGCCGCCCAGTTTTTCGGCCACGATGGAGAAGGTGGTAAAGTCCACCATGGCGTAATACTGAATGTTCAGGTTCAGCCGCTCGTTCAGCGTCTTCATGATCAGCCGCGGGCCGCCGAAGAAGTTGGCCGCGTTCAGGCGGTAGGTGCCGTTGTACTGGCCCAGGTCCGTGAAATCGATGGCGGTGTCACGCATCATGGAGGTCAGCTTCACTTCGCCGGTGTTGGTGTTAATGGAACAGATAATCATGGTGTCCGTTCGGGAGGATTCCTCCTTGGTGCGGGCGTCGCTGCCCAGCAGAAGCACGTTCATCCATTCGGAGGGCAGGTTTTCGTTGATGGAAAGATCTGTCACCTGCACCATCTGTTCCTGAGAAAGGCCGGTAATGACGGCGTCCTCCGAGCCCAGCAGCGCGGAGAGATCCGAGTTGGAGGGAGAGGCGCTGTCCGCGGCGGCTGCGGGCGTGTTTTCGGTATCTGCCGGCGCGGGGGTTACCTCGGTCGCCAGGGCAGCGGGAGTAACGGCGGGGGTTGCGACGGTGGCGTCGCCCTGGCCCCGGTTTTGCAGCGCGTAAACCAGAACGCCCGCGGCCACGGCCACCAGCGCGATGACCACCAGGAACGCTACGAAGCCGGCATTGGATTTTTTGCGCCGGCGACGCGCACCCTGGGGCGGGCGGCGCGTCCCCTGCTGGGGCCGGCGCGCACCCTGCTGAGGCCGACGGGGCCCCTGCTGAGGCCTGCGGGCGGGTTCTCTATAATCACTCATGTGCGTTTCCTCCTGTAAACAATCGGGTAGATTTTATCAATTGTATCAAGGAAATTATAACAATTATACTCCAAGAAATCAAGGGGCGCAACTGGTGCAAAATCATGAAGACGCGCATCCCTTTTCCGTTGACAGGCCAAAGGGCGCATATTATAATAAAACGGAAATTGCATAACATTGCCCTGCGAAAGGAAAGAGACAAACAAATGCCGCCCAAACCCAAATTTACCCGAGAAGAAATCGTAGAAAAGGCGCTGGAACTGGTGGCCCAGGGGGGAGAGGAAGCCCTGACCGCCCGGGACCTGGGCCAGCGTCTGGGCAGTTCTGCCCGCCCGATTTTTACGGTGTTCAAAAATATGGAGGAGCTGCAGGGGGAAGTGCGCCATGCCGCCATGCGGCGGTTCGAGGCCTATGCCGGGCGGGAAATGGGGGAGACGCCGCCCTTCAAACGGGTGGGCATGCAGATGGTGCTGTTCGCCCTGGAGCAGCCCGGGCTGTATCAGCTGCTGTTCCTGCGGGAAAATCGCGGCGCGGTGCGCTTTGACGACGTGCTCAGCGAACTGGGGGAGACGGCGGAGGTCTGCATTCAGGCCATTTGCCGGGATTACGGTCTCAGCCGGGAAAAGGCCCGGGGAGTTTTTGAAAACGTGTGGATTTATACCTTCGGCGTGGGCACCCTGTGCGCCCGGGGCATGTGCCGTTTTTCTCAGGAAGAGGTGGAGAAAATGCTCAGCACGGCTTTTCGGGCCATGCTGCTGTTGGCGCACGCGGACGACGCGGCGGAAGACGCCTCTCCGGAGCTGATTCCATGACGCGCACGAAGGGCCTGACCGCCACGGCCCTGAAAACCATCGCCATTGCGGCCATGACGGCGGATCATGTGGCATGGCTGCTGTTTCCCGGATATGACAGGCACGCCCTGCCGCTGATTTTGCATCTGATCGGGCGGCTGACCTGTCCCGTCATGTGCTTTTTCGTGGCCGAGGGTTATCACTATACCCACGACGTGAAAAAATACACCCGGCGGCTGTTGCTGCTGGCGCTGGTTTCTCATTTCGCCTATGTGCTGGCCTCGGCGGATTTTGTGGACGCGTGGTCCTTCCTGCCCTTTTCCCGGGGAAGCGTGCTGAACCAGACCGGGGTGGTCTGGTCCCTGGCGGGCGGCCTGATTATGCTGCGCATTAACGGCAGCCGGTGGCGCACCCCCGCCAAGGTGCTGGGAATTCTGGCGGTGGCGGCGGCGACCTTCCCCGCGGACTGGAGCTGTATCGCCGCCCTGTGCATCCTTTCCATCGGTGCCAACCGGGGTCATGCAAAAAAGCAGATCGCCTGGTGCCTGTTTTACGTGGGGCTGTACGCGCTGGTGTATTGCCTGGCGCTGGATGTAACCTATGGGCTGTTGCAGCTGGGCGTGGCGCTGGCCATTCCGCTTTTGAAGATGTATAACGGTCGCCTGGGCGATCATCCCCGGGCGGTGCGCTGGATGAAGACGCTGTTTTACGTCTATTACCCTTTGCATCTGGCGATACTTGGGCTCATCGGTCTGGCGATGCGCTGACGGCGCAAAAAAAATCGGCCTGTGGAAAAAATTCCATGGGCCGATTTTACGTTTATTCAGGCATTCGCCGGACGATTTCCTCAAAGCCCCGGTGCAGCTTTTTCACCTGAAAGGATTGGCCGTTCAGATATTCCAGCGGCCCGGGCGTACCGGTGAACCGGAAGACGATCCGGTAGGAATAAAGCTGTTGAAAATGACTGGCGTGGGCCTGATTGATTTTGGGGTCGCCGTATTGGGTATCGCCAATGAGGGGATGTCCCGCCGCGGCGAACTGCGCCCGAATCTGGTGGGTGCGGCCGGTGAGCAGCTGGCATTCCAGCAGGGAAAGATCACCGTCCGTCGCCAGGGTGCGATAACGGGTGCGGGCCGCCTGGGCCCCGGGAGCTTCCCGGTTCAACACCCGCATGCGCTTGCCTTCTTTTAATAGATAGTTTTTCAATTCTCCCTGAGGGGGAACCATGCGCCCGGCCACCGCGCAGAGATAGAATTTTTCCACCTGCCGGCTGCGGATGCGCGCGTCCATTTCCTTCAGGGCCGCCTCGTTTTTCGCGGCGATGACGATGCCGCCGGTAAACCGGTCGATGCGGTTGCACAGGGCGGGGGCAAAGCCCGTGCCGTCGTATTCGCCCTTCTGATAGAGATACGCCTGCAGATGGGTAATCAGGGTATCCACCTTTTCCTCCTCGTCCCCGTGCACCCGCAGGCCCGGGCGCTTGTCGATCAGGAGGATATTTTCGTCCTCATAAAGTACGTCGATGCGGGGGCGAAACCCGGCCAGCAGCTTGTTCTCCCGGGGCCGGGCCAGAAAGCACGCGTCGTCCAGATAGGCGTTCACCACGTCGCCGGCATGCAGCGTCGCGCCTTCTTTGGCCACCTTGCCGTTGACCCGCACCTTTTTCAGCCGGAGAAACCGGCACGCCTGGGCGTAGGAGAGGGCGGGCGCGGCCTTCAAAAGCCATTTTTCCAACCGGCGGCCGTCGTCTCCGGAAGCAACCATAAATTCACGCATGGACTATCCCTCCCGTTCCCGCACGGAGCCGTCTTCCCGGTAAACCGACCGGCGCAGCAGGGTGTACAGCACCGCGCACAGGGGCACGCCCAGCAGCATGCCGGTCACCCCGGCGATGTTGCCGCCGATGGTTACCGCCCCCAGCACGATAATGCCCGGCAGACCCAGGGAAGAGCCCACCACCCGGGGGTAAATCAGGTTGCCTTCGATTTCCTGAAGCACCAGAATGAAAACGATGAACAGAAGCGCCTTGATGGGACTGACCACCAGAATCAGAAACGCGGAGACCGCGCCGCCGATCCACGCGCCGAAGATGGGAATCAGCGCCGTTACGCCGATGAACAGGGAAATAATGACGGCGTTGGGGAAGCGGAAGATCACCATGCCGATGAAGCACAGCATGGCCAGAATGCAGGCCTCCAGCAGCTGCCCCTTCACAAAGCAGGAGAAGGATTCAAAGGACAGATGGCACACGTCCACCACCCGGTCGCACCACTTTTTCCGCAGAAACCGGCGCATTACGTCCACGGTGAACCGGCCGATTTTTTCCTTGCAGGCCAGAATGTACACCGCGAATACCAGCCCCAGCACGGCGTTGATGACTACGTCCAGCACCGATGTGGTCACGTTCAGGGCGATGTTGGCCATGCTCATCAGGTCGGTTTCCAGGAATTTGATCAGCTGCTGCACCAGGTCGTTGACCTGGGTCACGATGGTATCGATAAAGCCCTTGCTCAGGCCGAGATAGGTGAGCTTCTGCACCAGCCAGTCGGAAATGCCGTCCACGGACTTGGGCAGGTATTGCACCAGTTCGCTCACCGTATCCCCCACGGCGGGCACCAGCACCAGAATCGCCAGAGCCAGCGCCCCCAGCAGCACCACCACCGTCAGAAACAGGCTGATGGCCCGCAAAAGCTTGCCCTTTAATTTTCCCCGGGTGATTTGGGTAAACAGCCCTTCCAGAAACCGCAGGCATACGTTCATTACAAACGCCATACAGAAGCCGTAAACCACCGGTGAACAGATGCGCCAGCAGGCTCCAATCGCGCCGTACAGGGTGGTGGGCTTTTTGTAGACGGCCAAAAGCAGAAACGTAAATCCGATTAACAGCAGTCCGGGGCGCAGTATGCCCCAACGATCTTTTCTGTTCATAACGCGTCGCCTTTCCATGCATTGTCAGGATTTTCCCTATTATAGCACAGCCTGCGAAAAAAGCGCAACAAAAAAGCCGGGGCGTGCGTTTTTCGCGCCGCTCCGGCCGGAGATTTGTTTTAATTTTCCAGACGATAGAGCTCGTTTCCGTTTTCGTCCATGAGCATCAGGGTATTGCCCTGGCCCACCCAGTAGCGCCCGGAATCCAGATAATTGAAATAATCGTAATTCGTTTCCAGAATCACGTTGCCGTCCTGGTCGATTACGCCGTAGCGATAGCTGTCCGCCACGGGTTCCTGCACGGTTTCGCCGTCGTACTGCGTGTCCGCCAGTTCGTAGGCCACCACCAGATACCGGCCCTGGTCGCCGGTCCAGCTCAGGGCGCTGATGTCCTGATACCAGGCGCTCTTCTCCGCGCCGGTGTAATCCGCCAGGCAGGAAAGGGCCTGATAGCCTTCTCCCTGGGAGAGGATGATTCGGCCGGGGGTGCCGTCGCTGTAGGAATACCAGGCATGGGCGCTGGATTCGTCGCTGGCGGAATAAAGGGTTTCCCCCTGAGCGGAGAGCAGCGTTACTCCCGTGTCGGAAGTGGCCACCACCAGCCCGTCTCCGGAAAGATAAGCGTAAAGGGAGGTCTGCCCCGGCTGCAGGGCAAACTGGGCGATGGGCTGCAGGCTGTCCTTGGAAATCAGGTCAAAGCCGCCCTCGCCCCGGTTGGCCACGATGGGCATGCCGTCGTTTTCCGCGCCCAGGTCGAAATAGCTGTATTCGTCCGTGGTGAGGTAATTGCCGGTTTTGTCGATGAGATAGGCCTGTCCTTCCGCGTCCTCCACCTCGGCAAAGGCCCCCTGGAAATTGGAGGCGTAAGAGAATTCCTTGCCGAAGGCGTCCGTGCCGGTGGAATCGATGTAGTGATAGCCGCCGTTGCCCGCCTGACCGGTTTGCTGGTCATAAGAGCACACGTATACGCACATCAGCCCCTGAGAAAAGCCCACCAGCGGCTCGTAGGTGCCGGTCCACAGGCCCGTGTCGGTCACGTTCCCCTGAGAAATGTGCAAAAGCCGGGAAGCGGCCTGAAGATTGCCGTTTTCATCGGTGCCCTCGGGCATCATGCCGAAATAGCCGCCGTTTCCGTCGCTGACCAGGGAAGCGTAGCCCCCCGCCAGCAGCACCCGGCCCGTCTCGTCCAGGGCGGTGACATAGCCGTCCATGTCGTAGGCAAAGACCACGGCGTTTGCCACGTCGTGCACAAAGGACAGGTACAGATAATCCGTCAGCACTTCGCCTTTGGCGTTCATCAGCGCCAGGCACGCGCCGCTGCCGTCCTCAAAAAAGCCCAGGTCGTTTTCCGTCGAAGGAATCTGCTGGGTTTCCGGCGCGTCGGAAGCGCCGTTTTCCTCCGGATAGAAGGACGTGCCGCCCTCCAGGGAGCCGTCCTCCCATTCCGTGTCCGAAACCTGACCCATGTCCGCGTCCTCGGGCAGGGAGCCGTCGTCCTGGGGCCATTGCTCCACCTGATCGGCGGGGGTATCCGCCTCGGGCTGAGACAGGGCGGCGTTTTCCGACAGGGCGGCCGCGTAAAGCACCCGGTCGGCGGGGCAGCTTTCGTCGTAGGTAATCCGGGCGATGGTGGCGTACTGGCCCAGGGCCGTCAGGGGTACGCCCTCCCGGGTCAGCAAAAGGCCTCCTTCGTCGGTATCCACCGCCAGCGGCGCGCCGGATTCCGCCGCCGCGCCCAGGGCCAAAAGGGTCAGACATAAAATCAGTGCAAGGGTTCGTTTCATTGCGTTCCCTCCTTTGTATTTTCGTAGCGTCGTTGCAAAAAACAGGGTCAAAGATAAGACGTTTTCTCCCGCCGGAAAGTTGCCGTCATTTCACCCGGATGCGGCATTTATCCTGCCGTCCGTTGGCGGATGCGGCGGTAACGATGCATTCTCCCGGGGCGAGGGCCGTCACCATGCCCTCGCCAGACACGCTGCAGACGGCTTCGTCGCCGCTTGTCCAGGTAACGGACAAATCGTCCGCCCATTGGGGAATGATTTCCGCCTGCAACTGGCACACATCGCCGGGGGACATTTCCAGCGCCTGGGGGGTCACCTCCACCGAGGAGACCTCCACCGGCAGAAGAGAGACCATTTCCACCTGATATTCCAGGCTTTCCGCCGCGCCGGCGGGGGTCTTCAGCCCCTCCACCCGCACGGTCCAGACCTGATTCTGCTGATAATTTTCCAGCCCCATGGCCGTCAGATCCGGACGAAAGATCAGGCACGGCCCCGCGCCGTAGGCGTCTGTGTTCAGGGCGAAATAATCCAGCTTCGCCTGCCCGGCGGTTTTTTCCGTCAGGAAGACGCGGATTTCCGAGGCCTCCAGGTCGTAATATTCGCCGTTCAGGGTAATGGACCAGGGAATCAGCGGGCCCATCAGGTCCGCGGGAAACGCCCCTTCGGAAGGCCAGGCCACCTGCCGCCAGTCCCCGGGATCCGCGGAGGTATCGCCTACGTACAATACCGCGTAGGAAATTCCGCTTTGGGATTGGGCCAGCCCCAGCCCGGTTTTGCCCAATAGCGGACTGAGCAGATAGCGCCGATGACCCATCACCGGCAGATTTTCTTCGCCGTCATCCCGGCAGAAATACTCCATGGCGTTGAGCAGCACGTCCGGAGTGGCCCAGTTCAGCGCCGCGATGTTGGAAGAAAGGGTTCCGGTATGGGCGCATTCATAAAAATCTTCAGGCATGTCCTGGGGCCGGGGCGCGTCGTGCTCCAGACGGTCGTTGGCCGCCAGCAGCACCGCGCCGTGCTGGGCTCGCAGGGAATAGACGCCCTCCAAACTAACCGGCGGCAGATACGCCAGCGCCCGCAGAAAATTTACGTACATAAGCGCCGAGGTTTGCGTGTTTTCCGCAAGCGCTCCGGCGGCGTATGTTCCCTGGACGGAGGGCGTATCGGCGTAAAGGGAGGAAGCTTCCTCCGGAATCTGAATCCGGGCGTATTCCCACCGCACCCATTGCCGGGTATGCTCCTGCGCCTTCCCGGGAAAGGCGAGGCAGAGCGCCGCAAAAGCCAGAAAAATGGCCAGTGTTCTTCGATGCATGGTACATTCCTATCGCCGCAAAAGCTATTTTAATAGGAAAAATTCAATAGAAATCTTAAAAATCCTGCCGGAAGGTCTTTTCAAAACAGCGCTTTTCTGTTAAAATATATCCATAATGGTGTGTTATGGCGCATCAATAGCAGTTTGTCCAAAGGAGCCCGGGCGTTGAGATAAACTCCGGTACTCGGCCGGACATCCGGGCACAAATTCAAACAGGGGGAGTAAAGCATGAAGGACTACAAGACCAGCAACATTCGCAACGTCGCCGTGGTCGGCCACGGCAGCGACGGTAAGACCACCTTGGTCGAGGCTTTGCTGTATTACGCAGGCGCAATCGATCGCCAGGGCCGCGTGGAAGACGGAACCACCACCACCGACAGCGATCCCGAAGAAATTCGCCGCAAGATTTCCATTTCCGCCGCCGTCGCGCCGCTGGAGTGGAAGGAAACCAAAATCAATTTCATCGACGTCCCCGGATATTTCGATTTCGCGGGCGAGATGGTGGGCCCCATGGCCGTGTGCGAAGGCGCGCTGATCACCGTGGGCGCCGTTTCCGGCCTCACCGTGGGCGCGGAAAAGGCCTGGACCATGTGTGATAAGACCCATACCTCCCGCATGATCGTCATCAACCAGATGGATCGCGAGAACGCCAATTTCGACAAGGCGCTGGCCACCGTTACCGCCAAGTACGGCAGCCATATCGCTCCCATCCAGGTGCCCATCATCGAGGGCGGCAAGTTCACCGGCGTGGTTTGCGTGCTGGAGAACAAGGCCTTCACCGGCGAGGGCAAGACCTATAAGGAGATCGACATTCCCGCCAACATGTCCGACGCCGTGGAAAACGCCCGCGCCGCCATCATGGAAGCCGCCGCCGGCGCCGACGACGAGCTGATGGAGAAGTATTTCGAGGAGATGGAGCTTTCTCCCGAAGATACCATCCGCGGCCTGCGCAAGGGTATTCTGGAAGGCACCGTGGTGCCCGTGGTCTGCTGCTCCGCGCTGACCCACATCGGTCTGGCCAAGCTGCTGGACAACGTTAACGACCTGATGCCCTCTCCCGCCGGCACTGAAAAGGAAGGCGTGGACAAGGCCGGCAATCCCGACAAGCGCATCTGCGCCGAGGATCAGCCCTTCTCCGCTCAGGTCTTCAAGACCCTGGCCGACCCCTTCGTGGGCAAGCTGAGCCTTCTGAAAGTGGAATCCGGCGTGCTCACCAGCGGCACCCAGGTTTACAACGCCAACGCCGAGAAGATGGAAAAGCCCGGCACCCTGTATTTCCAGCGGGGCAAGAAGCAGATTCCCACCGACAAGGTCGTTGCCGGCGATATCTGCGCCCTGGCCAAGCTGGCTTCCGTCAGCACTTCCAACACCCTCTGCGACCCCAACAAGGTCATCAAGTTTGAGAACCTGCACTTCCCGGCTCCCTGCATCTCCATGGCCGTTTACGCCAAGAAGGCCGGCGACGAAGACAAGATCTTCCAGGGTCTGGCCCGTCTGAGCGAGGAAGACCCCACCGCCGTGGTGAGCAAGGATCCCGAGACCACCGAGTCTCTGCTCAGCGGCCTGGGCGAGATGCACATCGACGTTATCGCCAAGAAGCTGGCTTCCAAGTTCGGCGCCGAGTGCGTGCTGCAGCAGCCCCGCATTCCTTACCGCGAGTCCATCCGTAAGCCCATCGACGTGGAAGGACGCCACAAGAAGCAGACCGGCGGCCACGGCCAGTTCGGCGACGTAAAGATCAAGTTCCGTCCCAACGACGATCCTACGGACATCGAGTTCCATTTTGAAGATGCGGTTGTGGGCGGCACCGTGCCCCGCAACTTCATCCCCGCCGTTGAAAAGGGCCTGCGTGAGAACATCACCCATGGCGTGCTGGCCGGCTATCCCGTGGTGGGCCTCACCGCGCAGCTGTACGATGGCGGCTACCATCCCGTGGACTCCTCTGAAATGGCCTTCAAGACCGCTGCCCGCCTGGCCTTCAAGCAGCTGACCACCGCCAACCCCGTGCTGCTGGAGCCCATCTACACCGTGAAGGTGTATGTGCCCGACGAGTACATGGGCGACATCATCGGCGACATGAACAAGCGCCGCGGCCGCATCATGGGCATGGATCAGGTGGACGGACAGCAGTGCGTCACCGCCGAAGTGCCTCAGGGCGAAATGTACAAGTATGCCACCGACCTGCGCTCCATGACCCAGGCCCGCGGCTCCTTCACCATGAACTTCGAGCGCTATGAGGAAGTGCCCGCCGCCGACGCCAAGAAGATCATCGAAAACGCGAAGATCGAAGTGGAAGACGACGACTAATCCTCCCTGCGAAAGCAAAAAGCAGTGTGACCTTTCCGGTCACACTGTTTTTTGTTTTCCGTATTTTTCTTTCATTTCCTTCGTATGCCTGTGAAGCAGTTCCAGCGCCCGGGCCTGAATGCAGGAAAGCGATCCCTGATCCACACCGGCAAATTCCAGCGCAATCCTCGCGGAAGCTACCGCGTGACTGTCACCGGTTCTGCTTTCGTCCGCTTCCGACAGGAACTTTT
>CACXHB010000046.1 GCA_902767315.1 uncultured Eubacteriales bacterium | reverse complement strand
GAGATTTTTCCGGGGAAGCCTGTTACAAATGCACCTTTACGCCGGAGGTTCCGGTGCAGGAAGGGGACTTTTTCCTTTTGACATTGGGAGAAGTGCGCTATTCCGCCCGGGTGACCGTCAACGGCAGGGAGGCGGGGTTGGCGGCCATGCGGCCCTATCAGGTGCGCTTCCCGGCGGAAGAGGGGCCGATTACCGTGGAAATCCACGTAGCAAACACGCCTGCCAACCAGATTCTCGCCACGGACAGTTTCACCCGCTGGCCGCAGGCGGAAATTGGCACCTATCACGAAAAAACGCTGCTGTTCGAAAAGGAATCTCTGGACGGCGGCCTGTACGGGCCCGTGGCGCTGACGCTATTGCGGCCCGAGGAGGCATAATGGATAACGAACTGCTTCGAGCCGACGTGGCGCTGGTGCGCCGCGGGCTGGCCCCCAGCCGGGAACGGGCCCAGGCACTGATCGCCGGCGGATTGGCCTATCACAACGGCCGGCTTCTCACCAAACCCGCCCAGAAAATTGCCCCGGAGGACGATGTGCGGGTATTGGGCAGCGACCAGCCTTACGTCAGCCGCGGCGGCCTGAAGTTGGAAAAAGCGCTGAAGGTCTTCGGCGTGGCGGCGGAGGGCGTGGTCGCTCTGGACGTGGGCGCTTCCACCGGCGGATTTACGGACGTACTTTTGCAAAACGGCGCGGCGAAGGTGTACGCCGTGGACGTGGGTCACGATCAATTAGACCCCAGTCTGCGGGGACATCCCCGGGTGGTGAGCATGGAGGGAATCAACGCCCGCTGCCTGCCGGTGGAACGCTTCGATCCGCTGCCCACGCTGGCGGTGATGGACGTGTCCTTTATCTCCATTCGGCTGATTTTGCCGGGGCTTTTCTCCCTGTTGGGGGAAAACGGTCGGGTACTGGCGCTGATTAAGCCCCAATTCGAGGCGGGCCGGGCCAACATCGGCAAGGGCGGCGTGGTAACCAAACCCGGCGTGCACGAGGCGGTGCTGCAATCCATGGCGGATTTTGTGCCCACGCTGGGCTGGAAAATCAGCGCCCTGGACTTTTCCCCCATTGCCGGGGGCGACGGCAATCTGGAATTTCTGGCGGACATGCTGCCCGCAGAACGCGCCGGCGCAGGGCCTACGCCGGAAGAGATTCGGAACCTGGTAAAGACCGCCAGGGCCGCGCTGGCGGGAAAATAGACGAAAAACGCTCCCCCGAAGCGAATTGCTTCCAGGGAGCGCTCATTTTTGCGCCAATTAACGCTTTGCCGCTTCCAAAAGGCCGCTTTTTACATACCAGAGCTTTTCGGAAAGGTCCACATAATAGGTGTGGGGATTTTCGAAGCGCTTTACTTCGTCCCACAGGGTTTCCAACTGGTCGGCGCAATAGGCCTTCACCGCGTCCAGCGCCGGCACCTGATAGACGCATTCACCCTTTTTGAAAATGGGCACCTGCAATTCCCGCACGGTGAAATTGGAAAGGGTTTTGGTTTTCCAGGTGGCGTTCTGGTCGAAGATGGTATGCGGCGCGGTTTCGTCGATTTTCTCGTCGTACACGCACAGCTCATCCGCCAGGGCCTTGCCGCTTTCCTTATCATAGAAGCGGTACACCTTTTTGAAATGCGGGTTGGTGATTTTGACGGTATTTTCGCTGATCTTGATTTTGGGGCGAATGGTACCGTCTTCGTCCTCCACGGCGGCCAGTTTATACACGCCGCCGAACACCGGAGTGCTCTTGGCGGTGATCAGCCGCTCGCCCACGCCGAAGGTATCGATCTGGGCTCCCTGCATCATCAGATCCCGAATCAGGTATTCGTCCAGGGAATTGGAGGCCACGATTTTGCAGGTGGTCAGCCCCGCCTCGTCCAGCATCTTCCGGGCCTTCTTGGAAAGGTAGGAAATATCGCCGGAATCCAGCCGGATACCGAAATCCGTGATGCCCTGGGGCAGCAGGATTTCCTTGAACACCCGAATGGCGTTGGGCACGCCGGAGCGGAGGGTATCGTAGGTATCCACCAGCAGCGTGGCGTTATGGGGATAAATTTCGCAATAGGTGCGGAAGGCGTCGTACTCCGTATCGAACATCTGCACCCAGGAATGGGCCATGGTGCCGCCGGCGGGCACGCCGTAGAGCTCGTCCGTCAGGGTGCAGGCCGTGCCGGCGCAGCCGCCGATATAGGCCGCCCGCGCCCCCAGCACCGCGCCGTCGCCGCCCTGGGCCCGGCGAGAACCGAATTCCAGCACCGCCCGGCCTTGGGCCGAACGCACGATGCGGCTGGCCTTGGTGGCGATCAGGGACTGGTGATTGATCTGCAAAAGCAGATACGTTTCGATCAACTGCGCCTCAATAGCGGGAGCGCACACGGTAATCAGCGGCTCATAGGGGAACACCGGCGTTCCTTCCGGAATGGCGTAAATATCCCCCGTAAATCGGAATTCCTTCAGATAGTTCAGGAATTCTTCGTCAAACAGGCCCTTCCCCCGCAGGTATTCAATATCCTGGGGTGAAAAGTGCAGATTTTTCACATAATCCACAATCTGCTCCAGCCCCGCCGCAATGGCGAAGCCGCCGTTATCGGGAATTCCCCGGAAAAACACGTCGAAATACGTGATCTTGTTGCAAAGCCCCGTTTTGAAATACCCATACGCCATGGTGAGCTCATAAAAATCGCACAGCATGGTCAGGTTTTTTTCCTGCGGCATACAAAGCCCCTCCCCGCTATTTCAGCACTTTCTGGCCAGAATTTCAACTTCCACCAACGCGCCCTTGGGCAGCGCCGCCACCTGCACGCAGGAACGGGCGGGATAGGGCTGGGGCATGCGGCGGCCGTAGATTTCGTTGACCACGGCAAAGTCTCCCATGTCGGCCAGGTAGACGGTGGTTTTCACGATGTCGGTCATAGCAAAGCCCGCTTCCTGCACGATGGCTTCCACGGAATCGAAGGCCTTTTCGGTCTGGGCGGCCACGTCTCCCGCGGCGGGGGCAATCTGGCCGGAAGCGTAAAGGGTATCGCCGGCCACGATGGCCTGAGAATAGGGTCCGATTGCAGCGGGTGCGCCGGTGGTAGAAACGACGATTTTAGACATGACAGTCATCCTCCCCGAATCAATTTGATGCCTTTATTATACCAATTGGCGGGAATAAAAAAGTGTGCTATCCCGTTAAGAAAAGATTTTATCCCGGTTGTTCCATTCATTTCACCCGAAAATTTCACAAAACAGGGATTGACATTGCATGCGTGGCTGTGCTATCCTTCTTGCATGAGCTGCGAAAGAAGGAGGAAGACATCCATGACCCGTAAGTTTGAAACTTCCATGGCGTTCTCCTTTTATTACTTTTACTTTACCATGGGTGAAGTAGAAGTGATTCGTGTTGCGCAAAAATAATTTGGAAAAATTTTTTCCCGTCCATCGCCGCACAGAGTCACATCTGTGCGGCGTATTTTTTTCGAAAAGCAAAAGGAGTGAATGTCATGGTCGCGGTGCTTCGCAGAGGAACCACTTTGGCGCAAAGGGAAAACCTGATTCATTGGTTTGAGGACATGGGCCTGAAGGTACATGTATCCGAAGGGGATTATCAATGCATTCTGGGGCTCATCGGCGATACCAGCAAGGTGGATATCGACCTGCTGGAAGGACTGTCGATTATTGAAAGCGTAAAGCGCATTACCGAACCCTTCAAAAACGCCAACCGCCAGTTTCACGGGGAAGATTCCGTGCTGGACATTTCCGGCCGCAAAATCGGCGGCGGTCATTTCCTGATGATCGCGGGCCCCTGCTCCGTGGAAAGCGAAGAGCAGATCATCTGCGTGGCCAACCGGGTGAAGGCCGCCGGTGCGGATCTGCTGCGGGGCGGCGCGTTCAAGCCCCGCACCTCGCCCTATGATTTTCAGGGGCTCCACGGGGACGGCCTGCGGCTTCTGAGTCTGGCCAAAAAGGCCACGGGGCTGCCCATCGTCACGGAGATCATGAACATCAACGACCTGCCTCTTTTCGAGGACGTGGACGTGATTCAGGTGGGCGCACGGAACATGCAGAATTTCGACCTGCTGCGGGAACTGGGGCGCACGGACAAGGTGATTTTGGTAAAGCGCGGGCTGGCCAACACCCTGAAGGAGCTATTGATGAGCGTGGAATACGTCATGAGCGGCGGCAACGAGCGGGTGATCCTCTGCGAGCGGGGCATTCGCACCTTTGAAACCTACACCCGCAACACGCTGGATCTTTCCGCCGTGCCCATGCTGCACGAGCTGACCCATCTGCCGGTGATCGTAGACCCCAGCCACGCCACGGGCAAGGCCCGGCTGGTGGAGCCCATGGCCCTGGCGGCGGCGGCGGCCGGTGCGGACGGGCTGATGATCGAAGTGCACAACGACCCGCCCCACGCCCTGTGCGACGGGGCCCAGTCCCTCACGCCGGATCAGTACGACGTGCTGGCCGGAAAGGTGCGCAAGGTAAGGGAGGCATTGCAATGAAAACCGTGGGCATCGTAGGCCTGGGGCTCATCGGCGGCTCCATGGCCCGGGCGTACAAGCTGTATTCGGATTCCGACTGCCAGGTGCTGGGCATGGACCGGGACAAGGCCACCCTGGACGTGGCCATGCTCACCGGCGCGGTGGATCGGCCCCTGACGGCGGACAACATCGGCACCTGCGAATTGCTGCTCATCGCCCTGTTTCCCGGGGCGACGGTGGATTTTTTGCAGGAAAACGCCAGCCGGATTTCTCCCGACGCACTGGTCATCGATCTGTGCGGCATCAAGCAGATGGTCTGCGAGGCCTGCTTCCCCCTGGCGGAGCAGTACGGCTTCACTTATATCGGCGGGCATCCCATGGCAGGCACCCACAAATCCGGCTTTTCCGCCAGCCGGGCGGAGCTGTTCCGGGGCGCGCCCATGGTGCTGGTGCCCCCGCGGTTTGACGACATCGCCCTGTTGGAACGGGCCAAGCGGGCGCTGGCTCCGGCGGGGTTCGGACGCTTTTCCGTTACCACCGCCCAGGCCCACGACGCGATGATCGCCTTCACCTCCCAATTGGCTCACATCGTCTCCGGCGCGTACATCAAAAGTCCCACCGCCCGGAAGCACAAGGGGTTTTCCGCCGGCAGTTATCGGGACATGACCCGGGTGGCGTGGCTGAACCCGGACATGTGGACGGAACTTTTCCTGGAAAACGGCGAATGCCTGACCCAGGAAATCGACAATCTCATCGGCGAATTGCAAAAATATCGGGACGCCATTGCCGCGGGAGATGAAAAGGAACTATGGAATCTGCTGGACGAAGGCCGGCGCATCAAGGAGGAGGTAGATGGCGTATGAACCCCACCATCCACATTGAGGCCGGTTGTCTGGACAACGCCGGCGCCATTGCCCGGCAATTTGTGGGGGGCGCGCTGGCCGCCATTGTTTCCGACGACACCGTCTTTTCCAGGTACGGTTCCCGGCTGGAGGCTTCCCTGAAGGCCGCCGGATGGGACGTGGTGCGGTTCGTCTTTCCCCATGGGGAGGCCCAAAAGAATCTGGCCACCTATGGCGAGCTGCTCTCCTTTCTGGCGGAACAGCACCTGACCCGGACGGACGTGATTTTCGCCCTGGGCGGCGGGGTCACCGGGGATCTGGCAGGGTTTGCCGCCGCTACGTACCTGCGGGGCGTAGGGCTGGTGCAGATTCCCACTTCCCTGCTGGCCTGCGTGGATTCCTCCGTGGGGGGCAAAACCGCCGTGGATCTGCCCCAGGGGAAAAATCTGGCGGGGGCCTTCTATCCGCCCCATTGCGTGGTCATCGACCCTGCCCTCACCCACAGTCTGCCGGAGGAAACCTTCCGGGACGGCATGGCGGAGGTCATCAAATACGCCGCCACACTGGACGGCAGTCTCTATGAGGCCATCGATCATCTGCCCCAGACGTTAGAGGAAGTGATTTCCCGGTGCGTAGCGCTGAAAGATCAGGTGGTGGCGGAGGATCTGCGGGACAACGGCCTGCGGCAGTTGCTGAACTTCGGACACACCTTCGGACATGCCATTGAAAAGCAGGCGGACTACACCCTGGGCCACGGGGCTTGCGTGGCCATGGGCATGGCCATTATGGCCCGGGCCTGCGCCGCGAAGGGGCTGTGTTCCCCCGCCTGCCGAGATCGGCTTCTAAGGACGCTGACTGCCTGGAAGCTACCCACGAAGACGGCCTTTGCGCCGGAAACGTTGTTTCTGCACCTGCTTTCGGACAAAAAGCGCCGGGGACAGAAGCTGACGCTGGTGGTGCTGCGGGAAACGGGCCGGGCGGAGCTGACGCCCGTGTTGCTGGAGGAAGCGCTGGATTTTCTGAAAACCGGATGGGAGGCATAGCACATGATCGCGACGATTCATCCCGGCATTCTGCGAGGCGTTATCGACGCGCCTCCTTCCAAATCCCATATGCACCGGCTGCTCATCTGCGCCGCCTTCGCCGACGGCCCCACCTGCATTCGCTGCAACGGCATAAATGAGGACATCGAGGCCACCATCCGCTGCCTGACCGCCCTGGGGGCCAACATTCTGCGCTCTGCCGACGAATATCTGGTGCGGCCCATTGTCCATCCCGTTTCCGGCCCGGAACTGGATTGCGGAGAAAGCGGCTCCACCTATCGCTTCCTTTTGCCGGTGGTGGCCGCGCTGGGCTGCGGGGGCACGTTCCTTCTGCGGGGCAGATTGCCTCAGCGGCCCATTTCGGCCCTGGCCCAGGCATTGACTTCCGGCGGCGCAACGCTGGACGGCCTTGGCACGGAACGGGTAGTCGTGGGGGGACGTTTTTCCGGCGGTCTGTGCGAAATTCCCGGGAATATTTCTTCCCAGTTTATCAGCGGGTTGCTATTCGCCCTGCCTCTGATCGGCGGTGGCAGCATTCGCATTACGACGCCGGTGGAATCCCGGGGATATATCCGCATGACGGCGGACGCGCTGCACCGCTTCGGAGTGGAAACCAGCTGGCAGAAGGCTGAAATTCAGGTTTCCGGCGGCTATCGCACCCCCGGCAATCTGCAGGCGGAGGGCGACTGGTCTGCGGCGGCTTTTCCCCTTTGCGCCGCGGCGGCCTGCGGTTCCGGGGTCACCATTCGCGGACTGAATCCGGCTTCCCTGCAGGGAGATCGGGCGGTAACGGAAGTGCTGCAAAAGATGTCCTTGCCCGACGCAGTCGTAGAAGTCGATCTTTCGGACATTCCCGACCTGGCCCCGGCGCTGGCCGTGGCGGCCCTGGCCCGGCCGGGAGTCACCTGCTTCACCGGAGCCGCCCGGCTGCGGCTAAAGGAAAGCGACCGGGTGCAGGCGGTGGTACAGGCGGTTCAGGCCCTGGGCGGCGAGGCCACCAGCGGCGAAACCGCCCTGTATTTCAAGGGTAACGGCCGGCTGCGGGGCGGACGGGTGAATCCCGCCTCGGACCACCGCATTGCCATGATGGCCGCCTGCTGCGCCGTGATCAGCAACACTCCCGTGGTGGTGGAAAATCCGGAATGTGTGAACAAATCCTATCCCGGGTTCTGGGACGATCTGCACATTTTGGGGCTGAACGTGGAACGTTCGGAAGAAAGGAGCGGCCTATGAGTTCTCTTTATGCCGGCAATATTCGCATCTCCATCTTCGGCCAGTCCCATTCCAGGGCCATCGGAGTGGTCATCGACGGTCTACCGGCAGGGCATTCTCTGGATCTGGACGCGCTGCAGGCTTTTATGGCCCGGCGTTCCCCGGCGCAAAATCCCCTGGGCACCCCTCGTAAGGAGACCGACGCCTTCGAAATTCTCTCCGGGGTGGTAAACGGTCGCCTCTGCGGCGCACCGCTGGCACTGGAAATTCGCAACAGAGACGCGCACAGCGCCGATTACGCGCCCCTGGAGCACCGTCCCCGCCCCGGCCACGCGGATTACACCGCCCGCCTGCGCTACGGCGGCTATGAAGACAAAAGCGGCGGCGGGCACTTCTCCGGCCGATTGACCGCGCCTTTGTGCGCGGCGGGCGGAATTATTCTGCAGCTGCTGCGGGAACAGGGCGTGGAAATCGCGGGGCAGGCGCTGGAAATCGGCGGGATACGAGGCCGGGCCTTCGACCCCATGGCTCCGGAAATTCACCAGATCCCCGCCGGGCCCCTGCCCGCCCTGGAAAAAGGGGAGGCCATGGCCGAAGCCATCCAGGCCGCCAGAAGTCAGGGGGATTCCCTGGGGGGCGTTATCGAATGCGCCGCCGTGGGATTTCCCGCCGGCATTGGCGACCCCATGTTCGACGGGCTGGAAAACCGCATCGCCCGCTGCGTATTCGCCGTTCCCGCCGTCAAGGGGCTGGAATTCGGCGCGGGGTTTGATGTCGCCCGCCTTCGGGGCAGCGAAAACAACGACCCCTTCTGTTGGGAAAACGGCCGGGTTTCCGCCCGCAGCAACCACGCCGGAGGTATTCTGGGGGGCATATCCACGGGGCTGCCCATCCTGTTCCGGGCGGCAATAAAGCCCACGCCCTCCATCGCCCTGCCCCAGAACACGGTGGATCTGCAAACCGGCGAAAACGTGGAAATTCGCATCGGCGGCCGACACGACCCCTGCATTGTGCCCCGGGCCGTGCCCTGTCTGGAGGCCGCAGCGGCCATCGCATTGTACGACGCATATTTGGAACGCAACAGGGAGGCTTGATATTGTATGGAACTGCAGGATTATCGCCAGCAAATCGACCAGATCGACGCGCAGCTTACGGAACTGTTTCAGCAGCGCATGCAGGTTTCTTCCGGCATCGCCGAATATAAAAAGGCCCACAACCTGCCCGTTTACGACCCCGCCCGGGAACGCGCCAAATTAAAAAGCGTCGCCGCCAGCGCCCGGCGGCCGGAATTGCAGGAGGCCACCGAGCGGCTCTATTCCATGCTTTTTGAGCTGAGCCGGGGCTATCAGCGTTCCCTGAACGCCGCGCAGACGCCTTTGATGGGAAAAGTGCGCCACACTCTGGAAAACACCCCCTCTCTTTTCCCGGAACACGCCACAGTGGCCTGCCAGGGCGTGGAGGGCGCGTATTCCCAGAGCGCCTGCCAGCGGCTGTTCCGCACGCCGGACATTCTGTATTTTGCCGGCTTTGACGGGGTATTCCGGGCCATCGACAAGGGCCTTTGCCGGTACGGCGTGCTGCCCCTGGAAAACAGCTCCGCGGGCTCTGTCAACCGGATTTACGATTTGATGATGGAATACGATTTCTCCATCGTCCGTTCCGTTCGGGTGAAGGTGGATCACGCGCTTCTGACGCTGCCGGGGGTGCGCCGGGAGGAAATCGGCGAGGTGGTTTCCCATCCCCAGGCGCTGGCACAGTGCGAGGGCTATCTGCGGAAATTCCCGAATTTGAAGATCACCCCCGTGGAAAACACCGCCGCCGCCGCCCGCATGGTGGCCGAATCCGGCAGAAAAGACCTGGCGGCCCTGGCTTCCCCCAATTGCGGAGAGCTCTACGGCCTTACCTGTCTGGAAAATTCCGTGCAGGATCATCCGGGGAATTACACCCGCTTCATCTGCATTTCCAAAAATCCGGAGATCTATCCCGGCGCGGACCGGACCAGCGTCATGCTCCGGCTGCCCCACAGGCCCGGTTCTCTGTATCACGCCCTGGGCGAACTGTACGCGCTGGACGTGAACCTGTTGAAATTGGAATCCCGGCCCATTCCCGGCAGTGATTTCCAGTTCCAGTTCTATTTCGATCTGGAAACCAGCGTCTATTCCGATCGCTTTCTGCAGATGCTCTCGGGCCTGGAGGAGGTCTCCTCTTCCTTCCGCTACCTGGGCAGCTATTCCGAGGTGATTTGATTGAAAAAATACGGACTCATCGGTGAAAAGCTGGGGCATTCCTATTCGCCGGAAATTCACGCCCTTTTGGGGAATTATGAATACAAGCTCTACCCCATGCCCCGGGAAGCGGTGGGCGACTTTGTGCAAAATGGCGGTCTCAGCGGATTTAACGTCACCATTCCCTACAAGGAAACGGTGATGCCCTTTCTGGACCGCATTTCCCCGGAAGCCCGGCGCATCGGCAGCGTCAACACCGTAGTGCGGGAATCGGACGGTTCCACCTCCGGATACAATACGGATTATTTCGGCTTTTCCGTGGAATTGGGGGACGTTTCCCATCTGAAGGGCAAAAAGGCCCTGGTGCTGGGCAGCGGCGGCGCATCCAAGACCGTGCGGACGGTGCTGAACGACGCGGGGCTGAACCCCGTGGTCACCATTTCCCGCAAGGGCCCGGACAATTACCAGAACCTTTCCCGGCATTCGGACGCGGCGCTGATTGTCAACACCACCCCCGTGGGCATGTATCCCGCGGTGGAGGCCTCCCCCATCGATCTGCGGCAGTTTCCCGAATGTCAATTGGCGCTGGATCTCATCTACAACCCCGCCTGGACGGAGTTCCTTTTGCAGGCCCGGGAATTGGGCATTCCCTGCCGAGGCGGCCTGATTATGCTGGCGGCCCAGGCCCGCAAGGCGGCGGAGCTCTTCGGAGCCATCGCCCCCGGGGTCATTCGGGACGAAGACGTGGCCGATGAGGTCTCCCGGCAGAACCGCTCCATCGCCCTAATCGGCATGCCCGGCTGCGGCAAAACCAGCGTGGGCCGGGCGCTGGCGGAAATCACCGGCCGCCAGCTGATCGACACGGACGAGCGCATCCAGCAGGAAATCGGCATGCCCATTCCCGAATATTTCGCGCGCTTCGGCGAACCGGCCTTCCGGAAAATCGAAAGCCGGATTTTGGCGGAAGCCGCCAAAGAAAGCCGGGCGGTGATTGCCACCGGCGGAGGGATCGTCACCGTTCCGGAAAACCGCCGCGCCCTTCTGCGGAATTGTCAGGTGGTATACCTGCGCCGCAGTCTGGACCAGCTGCCGGATTTCGACCGGCCCGTTACCCAGAAAACCGGCGTGGAGGCGCTCTTTGCCCAGCGCAAGGCCCTCTACGAAGGCTGGGCGGACGATATTGTGGACAACGTGGGCATCGAAGCCACCGCAGAAATTTTAAAAAATCGCATTTCCGGAGGCGTAAAATGAAGATTTTGATTATCAACGGACCCAACCTGAACCTTTTGGGGCTGCGGGAGCCGGGCATTTACGGCAACAACACGCTGGCAGACCTGGAAAAACTGATTGCGGAAACCTGCCGCGAAAAGCAGATTCAGGTGGAATGCTTTCAGTCCAATCACGAAGGGGCCATCGTAGACAAAATCCAGGCGGCCTACGGCCAGTTTGACGGCATTGTCATCAACCCCGCCGCCTACACCCACACCAGCGTGGCCATTCTGGACGCGCTGAAGGCCGTGTCCCTTCCCGCCGTGGAGGTGCATCTTTCCGACGTAGACCATCGGGAGGAATTCCGCCGGCATTCCTTCGTTTCCAGCGCCTGCATCGCCACCATCAAGGGCAAGCACTTCGCCGGATACCTGGAGGCCATCGACCTGTTGGAAAAGCATCTTGCCCAAAAATAAAATTTCCCTTCCTGTTCTCCACATTGTGGATGGCAGGAAGGAATTTTTTCTTATTTATGATAGCGTTCGCCGGCGTTAATGCGCTCGGCCCGGTAAAGCTGTTCCAGCAGGATCACACGCATCAGGCCGTGGGGAAAGGTCATATTGGAAAAGGACAGCCGATAATCCGCCCGGTCGGTGACGGATTTTGCCAGGCCCAGGGAGCCGCCGATGACGAAAACCACCCGTCTGCCCGCGGCGGCCCAGCTTCGGGTCAGCTTTGCCAGGGCCACGGAATCCGGCGCGGCCGCCTGAATGCACAGGCAAACCACGAAATCCTCCGGGCGAATGTGCTTCAGAAGGGCGGCGGCTTCCTTATCCATCACCTGCCGGTTCAGGGCCTCGGAGGGCTTATCCGGCTCCCGCACGTCGTCCACGGCCACGACCTCATATTTTCCGTAACGGGTCAGCCGCTTGAGGTATTCCTCGCAGCCCCCCTGCTGCCATTTTTCCTTTAATTTGCCCACGCAGAGAATCACCGCGTTCATTGCAGCACCCCCATCAGGGAAAGCACATCCTGACCATACAGAAACGCCACGGTTACCAGCGCGGAAATCAGCACGACGATCTGCACTCCGTCCATGGGCATGGGGCTTTTCGGTACAGGCTCCAGTCCTTCCTCCCGGGCCCGGCGCAGATAAACGCCCCGCAGAATCGCCACCAGAATGCCGCCCGCGATGAGCGCTTCCACCCCCAGGGCAATCACGCCGGTTGCGCCGCCTACAATTTCCAGCATGGATCCGGTTTCCGTCAAACCGGCGACGTCCGCCGCGCCGCCCAGGGTAAAGCTGATGAGCACCAGAAAGGAATTATAGGCCGTGTGCAGCATCATGCCCACGTAGAGGGATTGGGTGGTCACCGCCAGAAAGCCCAGCACCACGCCCATGAGGAACTGCACCGGCAGTCCTTCCACAGAAGCATGCAGCAGCGCAAACAGCGCCGCCGAAATCAGCACCGCCCGCCGGGTTCCGCCGCATTCATACGCCCCCAGCACCACGCCGCGCATGAGCAATTCCTCGCACACTCCGGGCAAAACGCCCATAACGAAAATGGCCATGAGCAGATCGTCTCTGGACTGCACGTCCAGCCCCGCGCCGGAAGGCGTACCGCCCAGGCTTTCCAGCAGAATCGTCCACAGGGCGCTGACGCCATTGGCGAAGAACACGCACACCGCCGCCATCACCAGACACCAGAACACGTCCGACAGTCGGGCGGGATTCAGCCGCAGGGAATCCGCCCCGTGCCTTCCGGCAAAAAGCACTGCCGGCAGTGCCAGAAAGGGCAGATAAAAGCACAGATTAATGACGCAAAGGGCCTGCATGCGCCCCATATACCGCAGAAGAAACGCGGCCGCATAGGGCGCGGCGAAATTCAGCGCCACAAGCCCCGCTCCTGCCAGCAGGAACGAGGCGTTGGCGCGCAAAATACCGGGGCGGTTTTCCAATGAAATCATACGTTGAACCGGAACAGCGTCACGTCGCCGTCCTTCATCACATAATCCTTGCCCTCGGAACGAATCAGTCCCTTTTCCTTGCAGGCGTTCATGGAGCCTTCCCGAACCAGGTCCTCATAGGGCACGATTTCCGCGCGGATGAAGCCCCGTTCGAAGTCCGTATGAATCTTGCCCGCGGCCTGAGGGGCCTTGGTGCCTTCTTCGATGGTCCAGGCACGTACCTCCTTGGGGCCAGCGGTGAGATAGCTGATGAGCCCCAGGAGATGATAGCCCAGCTGCACCAGACGATCCAGACCGGACTGGCCGATGCCCATATCCTCCAGGAACATCTTCTTCTCTTCGGGATCCAGCTGAGCGATTTCCTCTTCCACCTTGGCGGAAATCACCAGCACCTCGCTGCCCTCTTCCCGGGCGATTTCCCGCACCTTCTGCACCAGAGGCAGCTGGCTTTCGTCCTTGCCCAGGTCGTCTTCGCCGATATTGGCGGCGTAAATGACCTTCTTCATGGTAATCAAAAACCAGTCCTTCACCACGGAGAGCTGATCTTCCGTGAGCTTCGCGGTGCGGGCGGGCTTGCCCTGATTCAGCTGTTCCAAAATGATCTGTCCGGCTTCGGCTTCCAGGGCGTATTTCTTCTCGCCCTTTTTCAGCATGGAGGCCGCCTTATCCACCCGCTTCTGCACGGTTTCGATGTCCGCCAGGGCCAGCTCGGTATTGATGGTGTCGATATCGCGGGCGGGGTCTACGCTGCCGTCCACATGGATCACGTTGTCATCCTCAAAGCAGCGCACCACGTGCACAATGGCGTCCACTTCCCGAATGTGACTCAGGAACTTATTGCCCAGGCCCTCGCCCCGGCTTGCGCCCTTCACCAGGCCGGCAATATCCACAAATTCCAGCACCGCAGGGGTGTATTTCTCCGGATGGTACATTTCCGCCAGCACGTCCAGCCGATGGTCCGGCACGGCCACCATGCCCGTGTTGGGTTCGATGGTGCAGAAGGGATAATTGGCCGCCTGCGCACCCGCGTTGGTGATGGCGTTAAACAGCGTACTTTTTCCCACGTTCGGCATACCCACTACGCCAAGTTTCATTTTCTTCTCGTCCTTTCGCGGCGGGAACCCCGCCCTGTGTTTCTTTGGAAATGATTACAGGCTCTCCAGCAGCTTTACCGCCGCGTCGGAGATTTTATCCAGCTGCCGCCGGGTTTCTTCCGCGGAAGCGGTCACGGCGTTGACATACAGCTTGATCTTGGGCTCAGTGCCGCTGGGACGCACGCAGAGCCAAGCGCCGCCCTCCATCTCGAAATACAGCACGTTGGACTTGGGCAGCGTCAATTTCTCCGTCCTGCCCGCCTCCGTGCGCAGGGATTTCAGATAATCCCGCAGGGCGGTGACCTTCACGCCGCCAAATTCCGCGGGGGGATTCTCCCGCAGACCCGTCATGATCTCCTGAATCTTGGCAAGGCCGTCCTTGCCGGGCAGCACGAAGCTGGTGACCTTGTCGCCATAATAGCCGTATTCTTCATACAGTCGGTCGATGGCGTCCACCAGGGTGCAATTATAGGTCTTCTTATACCAGGCGGCGGCTTCCGCAATCAGCATGCAGGCGTTGACGCCGTCCTTATCCCGCACGTCCGTGCCGGAAAGGTAGCCGAAGGATTCCTCAAAACCGAACTGGAAGGTATGGCTGCCGGTGGTTTCGAAAAGGTGAATCTGTTCGGCGATGTACTTAAAGCCCGTGAGCACCTCGATCATTTCGCAGCCGAAGGACTGGGCGATGGCCCGGGCCATGTCCGTGGAAACGATGGTGGTCACCGCCGCGGCGTTGGCCGGCAGGGTGCCCCGCTGCTTTTTCTGGGAAAGGATGTAGTGCAGAAGCACGCAGCCGATCTGGTTGCCGTTCAACAGCCGGGGACCGTTTTCCGTCATGCAGGCGATGCCCACCCGGTCGCAGTCCGGGTCCGTGCCCACGCACAGATCCGCGCCCAGCTGCTTCTGCATCTCCAGCGCCAGGGCAAAGGCAGCGGGGTCTTCCGGATTGGGCACCTTTACCGTGGGAAAATTGCCGTCGGGCAATTCCTGCTGGGGCACCACATACACGTTTTCCATGCCGATTTCCCGGAAAATGCGCCGTACCGGCAGATTTCCGGAGCCGTGCAGGGGGGTATAGACGATCTTCAGGGTCTTGCCCATTTCCCGGGCCAGTTCGGGATTGACGGAAAGCTTCTTCACCGCGGCAATGTACGCGTCGTCCACTTCCTTGCCGATATAGGTCAGAAGGCCCTTTTCCAGCGCCTCCTTTTCCTCCATGGGCCGGGCCTCGGCATAAGTGGTTTCCGGCAGCCGGTCGGTAATGCCCTTCACGGATTCCGGGGGCATCTGGCCGCCGTCGGTCCAGTAGGCCTTATAGCCGTTATACTCCTTGGGATTATGGCTGGCGGTAATCACGATGCCCGAGATGCAGCCCAGGTGGCGAATGGTGAAGGAAAGCACCGGCACCGGCCGCAGAGAATCGAACAGATAGGTCCGAATGCCCGCCGCGCACAGCACCAGCGCCGCCTGTTTGGCGAACACGTCCGAATAATTTCGCGAATCGTAAGCGATGGCCACGCCCTTTTCCGCGCCGTTTTCCGTGGTGAGGATATACTTTGCCAACGCCCGGGTCACCCGGCGGACGTTATGCACGTTGATGCGGTTGGTGCCCATGCCGATAACGCCCCGCATGCCGGCGGTACCGAATTCCAATTCCCGATAAAACCGGTCTTCGATTTCAGCGGGGTTATTTTCGATGGATTTCAATTCCGAAACCGTGGCCTCATCGTCCGCGAACAGATCCAGCCACTGGCGATAGGTTTCCATGGCATTCATGCGTTATCCCTCCGAAGCCAGGTCGTTCAGGCGCAATTGCAGCGTGCGCAGATGGCCCTTTTCCTGGCGAATAATCTCTTCAAAAACCTTTCGGGCCGCCGGATCGAAGGCGTTTTCCGAAAGCTCGGTATAAAACAGGATGGAATCCTTTTCCGATTGAATGGCTTCCCGCAAAGCCCCGGCCGGGCTGTCAAACCCCGCGCTGCGCAGGGCCATCAATCCGTCCGAAAACACAATGTCCGCCGCGACGGCGGAAAGATAGGCGCTGACTTCCGGATCATAATCGCCGGAATTTTCCTTTACCTGACCGGCCAGGCGTTCGAATTCCACCCGGTGCAGGGCCTCTTCCGAAGCCAGCAGTTCAAAGGTCTTCGCCGTCTCCGGATTTTTGCTGATGCGGGCGGCCTTTCGATAAAAGGCCTCGCCGCGTCTTTCCATTTCCGCGGCAATCCGGAGCCCCTGGGCATCGTTAAAAGAGGGGTTCTGCATTTTTCCGCCTCCCGTCGTTTCTCGAAACAGGCGGCCGATACGCCTTGCGCACCGGCCGCCGCGCCGTTTTATTTCTTGGAATCCAGATACTCGTTCAGCTTCTTTACCAGCGCGTCCGCGTCCGTGCCATGGGCCATGCAGGCCATTTCCAGGCTTTCGGCGGTGGCGTGGGGGCAGCCCAGGCAATGCATGCCAAACTCCATGAAGATGGGGGCGGTGCCGCGATCCAGCCGGAGAACCTCGCCGATGCTCATCTGCTTGGTGATCACAGTCAGTTTCCTCCTTTTCTTATTCTGTCATAATCTTACAACAATCCCATGTTAAATGCAAGCGCCCCGCGGCCTGCTTTTTCCCTTTGTGAAAAAATGTTTGGGATATTTGCCTTCTTAGTATATCGATTCCGCCCCACGCGCATACTCTTAATTAGTAGCAATTTGGAGGGAGACATATGGAACAGGTCATGACGCGTATGAACCGCCGCTCCGGATGGAGCGATTACGAAAACCGACTTCTCTGGGAAACCGCCGACGAAGCGCAGCAGCAGGGCCTGCCCCTCAAAGCCGTCTTCGAACGTATTTCGGAAAAAACCGGACGCAGGCCCAACAGCATCCGGAATTATTATTACGCCCAGGTGCGCCAGCGGGAGGGCGAAGCCAATCACACCGCCCGATTCACCCCCTTTACCCAGGAAGAAGTGGACGACCTGATGGAAAAAGTACTGCGCGCCCGGGCTGGCGGCCGTTCCGTGCGCAGCTGTCTCCAGGAAATTGCCAACGGCGATCACAGCCTGATGCTGCGGTATCAGAACAAATATCGCTCCGTCATCAAAAACCGGCCGGAATATGTGGAAAAGCTGGTGGCCGACCTGAACGCTCAGGGCGTGGAATGCGACGCGCCTCAGGTGAACCACCGGCCCCGGGCGGACATGCGCGCCGCACTGGACGGCCTGGAGCATCAGGCGAAGAAGCAGACGGATCCGGAACTGGTAAAGGCCGTGGAAACCCTGACCCGCTTCCTCTCCGGCCAGAACGCGTCCGCGCCCGGGGAGGCGATTCAGTCCTGCACAGACGCCATTGTGGATCACGTGCGCGGTTTTGTGGTGCTGCCCACCCAGGAGCGCATCGGCGGCATGGACGAATTCTGCGCGGTGCTGCTTTCCCGGGTGGACGCCCTGGAAGCGGCGCTGACGGCCAATCACTGACAAAGACGGCACTGCCCTGCACAGGGATTTTTCTCTGCGCAGGGCAGTGCTTTTTTATCAACGCGCGTCCTGTTGTTCTTCCAAAAAGCGATCCAGCGACGCAAGCACCTGTTCGCAGCCCTCCAGGGTGTTGATCTCCTCCCGAAACCGGGAAGCTCCCCGCAGGCCGTGCATATACCAGGCGATATGCTTGCGCATTTCCGGCAGTCCCTGCCGTTCCCCGTGCAGCTGAATTTCCATGCGGAAATGCCGCTTGGCCAGGGCGATGCGCTCCTCGGGGGAAACGATTCCCTCCTCCTGCCCGGCCAGCGCCCGGTTGATCTGTCGAAACAGCCAGGGATTTCCCTGAGCCCCCCGGCCCGCCATTACCGCGTCGCAGCCGGTTTCCCGCAGCATGCGCACCGCGTCCGCGCCGGTAAAAATATCGCCATTGCCGAACACGGGGATGGACACCGCCTGCTTCACCTGCCGGATGATACCCCAGTCCGCCTTGCCGGCGTAAAACTGATCCCGGGTGCGGGCGTGGACGGTGATAGCCTGCGCCCCGTTGTCCTGACAGATTTTGGCGATTTCCACGGCGTTGACGCTGTCCGCATCCCAGCCGGCGCGGATTTTCGCTGACACCGGCAGGCTGGTAGCATCCGCCGCCGCCCGCACGATTTTCCCCAGCAGGGCCGGTTCCCGCATCAGGGCGCTGCCCTCCCCCGCTCCGGCGATTTTCGGGGCCGGGCAGCCGAAATTCAGGTCAATGAACTGAAACCCCGCCTGAGAAAGCTCCGCCGCCGCAGCCGCCACGTATTCCGGTTCCCGACCGAACAGCTGCAGGCCGCCGTCCCCTTCCCCGGGCAATCGCTGAAGCAATTGCAGGGCGTTTCGATTTTTGCCCCGGGAATAGATCCAGCCCTTGGCGGAGAGCATTTCGCTTACTGTCCAGCGGGCCCCCATTTCATGGCACAAAAGCCGCATCACCGCGTCGCTGACCCCCGCCATGGGCGCAAGTCCCGCGCAGCCGCGTACCTCCTGGAATTTCATACTTCGCGGGTGCGCACCTGGGGCGCGTCGTTGTAAGCCATGGTGCCGGGGGCTACGGAACGGGTGATCCAGGCGTTGCCGCCGATGACGCTGCCCTTGCCCACGGTAACGTCGCCGCCCAGAATGGTGGCTCCGGCGTAGATCACCACATCGTCCTCGATATTGGGGTGGCGCTTTACGCCCTTCACCGGGTTTCCCGCCTCGTCCAATTGGAAGCTCTTGGCGCCCAGGGTCACGCCCTGATACAGCTTTACATTATCGCCAATGACGCAGGTTTCCCCAATGACCACGCCGGTGCCATGGTCGATGAAGAAATGCCGGCCGATGGTGGCCCCGGGATGGATGTCGATGCCGGTTTTGGCATGGGCGGATTCGGTCATAATCCGCGGAATCATGGGCAATTTCAGCACGTACAGCTCATGGGCGATGCGATAGGTGCTCACCGCCTCCATGGAAGGATAGCTTAGCAGAATTTCCTCCGCACTGCGGGCCGCCGGATCCCCCAGATACGCCGCGTCCAGATCGCTGGTGAGGATTTCCCGAATGGGCAGAATCCGCTGCATGAATTTCAGGGTAATGTCCTCCGCCTGCCATGGGTCGGTCAGGTCGTAGGCGATGGACAGCAGCTGCTCGGAAGCGGTGTACAGCCGCTCCTCCGCCAGCGCCGTCAGGTGGGTATCCGAAACCGCGCCCGCCTCATACAGATTGGGAAACAGCGCCGCCTTTACCGTTTCCAGCAGCGCAACGCCCCGCTGCCGCATGCGAAAGCCCCCCGCCGCCTGTTTCAAAACCTCTTTGGAATTAATCTTGGCCAATTGTTCCGCGGTTTCCCGGGCTTCGGTGCGCATCCACTGGCTCAAATCTTTCATGTGGATTTCCTCCCTCAAAAAGGACATTCCCATCCTTTCGATTTACTCTATTCTTATGAAAAAACGGGCTCCGGCATTTCCCGCCGCAAGCCCGCAAAAAATTGGTTCTGCCTGGTTCATTCCTCGCCGCGATTGATCTTCTCCATGGCGGAATTGATATTTTCCCGCATCCGTTCAAGATAGCCCACCAGGGTTTCGCATTCCTCGTCCGTAAAACCGTCCATCATAAAGCTGTCGGTGCGATGAAACTGCTGGCAAGCCTGACAGGCCACCACTTTTCCCTTTTCCGTCAACCGGACGATGGACACCCGTGCGTCCCGGTTGTCGTCGCTGCGATAAACGATACCTGCCTTTTCCATACGCTTGAGCGTGCCGGAAATCGTTGCGGCAGTCACGTGGGTATGTTCCGCCAGCTCTCGCTGGGTCATTTCCCCGTGGTAATCCAGTTCCGTCAAAATCGGCACCTGTCCGGGGCCGACCCCCATCTGTTCCAGCAGCATTTCGCACAACTGGAAGCGCCGACGTGAAACTCTTCCCACCCAGATGCCGGCTTCTTCCAATGGAGTGCGCTTGATATCATCCTTCATATTTATCAGCCCCTCATGCCAATTATACCGAAAAATGCCTGTGAATCAAGGGGGTTTACCCAAATTTATCTTGTATTTTATGGATTTTTTGTATTTTTTACACGTCGTCCGTCGAAATATCCCGCAGCCTGCGGGCCACCGCCCGGGCGCGCACTTCCACGGAATTCAGTTCGTCCTCCAGCTGCCGGGCCCGCTGACCGGCCTTGGCCACCGTCTCGGCATATTTGGAAAATTCTTCCTGAACGCCCTGCAGAAGCGCCAGCACTTCCGCGCCGCGTTTTTCAATGCGCACGCTGCGCATGCCCAGCTTCACGCTGGTGAGCAGCGCCGCGAAGGTGCATGGGCCGGAAATCAGCACCCTGCATTCGTTCTGCACACGTTCCACCAGTCCCCGCCGCCGGGCCACTTCCGCGTAAAGGCTTTCCGCCGGCAGAAACATCACCGCGTAATCCGTGGTATAAGGCGGCTTTACATATTTGGAAGAAATGCGTTTGGCTTCCTCCAGCACCCGCTTTTCAAAATCCCCGCCGCCCACGTTATCCATCCGCAGATAGCTTTCCACCGGAAACTTGGAATCGATGGCCAGGAGGGTCTTTTCGTCGCCGGGCATTACCACGGCAAACTCCACCCGCTCGGTGGACCCGGGAACCACCGGCGTATTTTCCAGATATTCCCCCGGAGACAGAATTTCTTCCATCAGTCCCCGCAGCTGCACCTCGCCCCATGCGCCCCGGGCTCGGGCGTTCGTCATGATCTTGGTCAAATCGCCCACGCTTCTGGCCAGGCCCTGCATTTCCCCCAGGCCCTTATCCACCCGGGCCAGCTGCTCGTTCACCGTGCGGAAGGAATCCCCCAGCCGCCGATCCAGTCCGCCGGACATTTCCCGGCGCAGCTGCTCCATTTGCAGATTCGTATTCTGCTGCAAACTATCCATTCGCTGATCCAGGGTATCCCGCAGGCGCTCCTGTCGGCCCTCCATGGCCTGGCTCATTTCCGCCATGCGCCGGGAGGACTGCTCCAGACTGCGGTTCAGGTGCGTCCATTGCCGTTCCGTTTTGCGTCTGCCCGCCGCCAGAGCCCAGAGAAGCGCCAGCGCGAAAACGCCGGCCAGCAGGTATCCGCCGTATTGTTCCAGAAACTGCGCCATATTTCCTCCGCCGTATCTCAGATATTCTGTTTTTCCGCCGCCAGGGCCTCCGCGCAGCGCATGCCGTCCACCGCCGCGGAGAGAAT
>CACXHB010000045.1 GCA_902767315.1 uncultured Eubacteriales bacterium | reverse complement strand
GGCGAAACTGCCGACGGCTCAAACCGAAGATTTGAGACGCGGCACCTGGCGGGGGAGCTTGCTCCCCCGTCCACCAGCTTGTCAAAAGCTTTTTTGACAAGCTGACGCGCCGTATCCGTCCTTTTGGATGCGGCGCGTATTTTTATCAAAACCGGTTTATTTGAACTGGGTCAGCCATTCCCTGTTCTGCTGGAACATCTCGTCCACCATGGCGCGAATCTCCCGCAGACTCAGCACAGCGGCGGTGAGGGGATCGTAGCAAATGGCCTGATAGATCATTTCCCTGTCGCCGGCCAGACTGCCTTCCACCACCATCTCTTCAATCTGAGCGGAGGTGCCTGTAAGCAGCGCACACTGGGGCGGCATCTTGCCCACATGGATGGGCTCCAGGCCCCGCTTGGAGGCCAGCACCGGCACTTCCACGCAGCAGCCTTCCGGCAGATTGTCGATCAGACCCCAGTTGCGCACGTTGCCGTTGAACTTGAACAGGGTTCCGTCGCCAAAGATGGCGTTGAAGATGTACGCGGCGTATTCCTTGCCCCGGGCCAGATCAAAGGGCTCTTCCAGCCATTTTTCAATCTCGCCCTTCCAGGTGTCCTTCCGACTGCGGTATTCGTTGAGAATGTAGGCGTATTCGCCGGGATTCCAGCCGGTGCCGGGCTTGCAGTATTTCTCGATCAGGTCCGGGCGCTTCCGGAACCACCAGTTGTATTCGCTGTTGTGGCCCGAGGATTCGGTGACATAGCGTCCCAGCGCCAGGAACATTTCGTTGCGTACGATTTCCTGGTTGTAGATGTCGGAATTTTCCAGAATGGCCTTGCGGATGGCGGGATAAGCGTCCTTGCCGTTTACCAGGAATTCGGTGTAGAAGGCCTGATGATTGATGCCGGCGCAGGTATATTCATATTCGCCTTCCTGAGCGCCGATCCATTTGGCCAGCATGGCCGCGGTGCCCTGCACGGAATGACACAGGCCGGAGGTGGTCATGTGGGGGAACTTGCCCTGAATGGTGCGGCAGAGCATGGCCATGGGGTTGGTGTAATTCAAAAACACCGCTTCCGGGCAATACCGGTCGATATCCGCGGCAATTTCCAGCATGGGGTTCACCGTGCGCAGATAGCGGAAGATGCCGCTGGGGCCGCGGGTGTCGCCCACGTTGGTGTCCACGCCGTATTTTTTCGGAATCAGAATGTCGTGCTGCCATACGTCCACGTCGCCGGCCAGGATGGTGCACAGTACGCCGTCCGCACCGGTCAGGGCCTCTTTGCGGTCCATGGTGGCGATGACCTTGGCGGGGTAATTTCCTTCCGCAACAATGCGGTCCACCGCACGCTTAATGTAGGCCAGGCGTTCCGAATCCACGTCCATCAGGGCGATGGTGGAATCCGCCAGTGCGGGGAAGGTAAGAATATCGCGCACCAGCGCCCGGGTAAAGCCAAAGCTGCCTGCGCCGATAAAGGCGATTTTTCTGGCCATGGGAAAACCTCCGTTTATGATAAATTTTGTGTTACCATTATAACATTTTCTGCCGGGAAATCAATCCCTTTTTTCGGATAACCCGGCATAGGCGGGCATATATTTAGCCGGAAGTGATGCGCGTGAGGGCTTGGGACTATCTGCCGGGTCAATGGGGACGGGCCGCCCGGGCCATGGAAAAATCTCTGTGCGAAATTCGCCTGCGCCGGGGCGGGCCCGTGGCCCTGCGGGAAATTGCCGGCGGGGAAACCCTTTTGCCCCCAATGGAGGATGAAGGGTTTTCAGAAATGATCTCCGCCATGCTGGATCATAGTCTTTACGCCCGGGAATCGGAACTGGATAAGGGCTATTTTACCTTGCCAGATGGAAGCCGGGCGGGGGTGTGCGGAGATTTTTCCCGGGGCATTCGCGCTCCGGAGGACGTTCTGTCCCTGTGCATCCGCATCGCCCGGGCCGTTCCGGGATGCGCGGCGGCGCTGATTCCGGCGCTGATGGAAACCAGCGGCGCACTGATCGTCTCGCCGCCGGGCCTTGGAAAAACCACCCTTTTGCGGGACGCGGCGCGGCTTCTGTCCCGGGCGGGGCAAAATGTATGCCTGGTGGACGAGCGGGGCGAACTGGCCGCCTGCGCCGGGGGCCGCCCGCAATTGGACGTGGGCCCGCGCACGGATGTGATTTCCGGCACGGAAAAGGCGCTGGCCATGGGGCTGGCAGTGCGTTCCTGTGCGCCGGATGTGCTGGTGACCGATGAAATGGGGGCGCCCCGGGACGCGGCGGCGGCAGGGGAGATCCTGCGCTGCGGCGTGCGGCTGGTGGCCAGCTGCCATGGGAATACCCTGAATCCCGACGGACTTCGGCGCTGTGTCGGCGCTCTTTTGTGGCCCGGCCTGCTGGAATTGGGGGTGCTGCTGGGGCCGAATCGGGGACAGATCGCGGAAATCCGCCGGTATCAATCGACATGAGATGGGAGGCGTATGCCATGGGGCTGAAATTGGCGCTGGCGGCGGTGGTCATCCTCTGCTGCGCACTGGCGGGACGGGCGGTGGCGGCCGGCAGCCTGCGCCGAAGCCGGGCCCTGCGGCAGATCATGGACGGACTGCAGCTTCTGCGCATTCATATGCTGGATCGTTCCCTTCCGCTGCCGCTGGCGCTGGGCCAGGTGCAGGAACCTCTGATGCAGGCCATGGCCGGCGCGGTGGAGGGCAAAACCTGCGCCGCTGCCTGGCAGGAAACCCAGGCCCGCCTGTGCAAAAAGGGCGCGGCGCTGGATTGCCTTACCGGCGGAGACTGCCTGGTGATGCAGAATTTCTTTTCCACCCTGGGCCGGGGCGGCCGGGAGGAACAGAAGCGGCTTTTTGAAACGGCCCTGCGGGAACTGGGCCGCCTGGAGGAGGAGGCCGCTCTTCAGGGTCAGCGCCAGAACCGGCTGTATACCTCCCTGGGGGCGCTGGCCGGGGCGGCGGTGGCGGTGGGATTTCTGTAAAGACGGAGGAAGCCCATGGATATCGAAATCATCTTCAAAATCGCGGCCATCGGCATCATCACCTCCGTAGTGTGCCAGGTGCTTTCCCGGGCGGGCCGGGAGGATATCGCCACCCTGGCGGCCCTTTCCGGCCTGGTGATTGTGCTGATGATGGTCATCGGCATGCTGGGGGAATTTTTCGTCAGCGTGCGGGAAGTGTTCGGACTGGAGTGAAGAGATGTGAACGCGATTTACGCTTCGCTGATCTGCGTGGCCGGGGCGCTGATCTGCTGCATCCTGCGGCCCACCCGGCCGGAACTGGCCACTGGGGTGGCGCTGGCGGCGGGCACGGCGGCGCTGATGACGGGCATGGGAGACCTGCGTCAGGCGGTCGGCCAGGTGTCCCAAATCGCCCAGACCGCCGGGCTGGAGAGCGCCCATTGGCAGACGCTGCTGAAAGCCTGCGGACTTTCCCTGATCGGGGAATTTGCCGGACAAATCTGCGCGGACGCGGGGGAAAGCGCCCTGGCGGGGCGGATTCGTCTGGCGCTGCGGCTGGCGTTGCTGGCCCTGGCCGCGCCGCTGATGGCGGAGGTGTTTTCCGGATGCGTTTCGCTTATTGGATAGCGCTTTTGCTGCTGCTGTGCCTGCCGGCCCTGGGGGAAGGAACGGATGAAATTCTTGGCCAGATAGACCTTTCGCCCCTGCAGGCCGCCGCCGAGGACACGGGTGTGGACGTAAAGGCCACGGTGTTGGACATCCTCTCCGGCAAAACCCGGCTGGACGCGGACTTTTTGCGCCAGATGTGGGCCCAGGCCCGGGAAAGCGTGCTGACCCAGGCCCGGGGTGTGCTGGCGGCGCTGGCCCTTCCGCCCATGCTGGCGGCGGTGGCCCGGTGGACGGGTAAACATGCGGGCGGCCTGGCCCGGCTGCTGGGGGGCGCGGCCTGCGCCCTTTCCTTTCTGGGACTCATCGTCGATGCTTCCCAAATGACCCGGCAGGTGCTCCAGCGGCTGAACGTGGGCGTAAATGCCGCGCTGCCGGTGCTGACGGGGCTCTCCGCGCTTGGGGGCGGCACGTCCTCCGCGGCGCTGCTTACGCCCATGACCTCCCTGCTGGGAGATATTCTGGTGAATTTTCTTGGGAAATGGGGCATATTTTTGTGCAGAGCCGCCTGCGTCTGCGCCGTGGCGATGCCCTTTGCCGGACGCTTCGGCCCGGAAACCCTTTTTGCAACGCTGAAAAACATCGTCCTGTGGATCACCGGCCTGACCATGGCCGCCTTCGTGGGGGCGCTGAAGGTGCAGGGCATGCTGGGCAGTACCTTCGATTCCGCCGCCGTGCGCACGGTGCGGTTCGCCTTCGATAAGATGGTACCCGGCGCGGGCGGCGGCATTTCGGATTCCATGGACGCGGTGCTTTCCAGCGTGCTGCTGGTCAAGGGGGCAGTGGGAGTTACGGGCATGCTGGTGCTGGCGCTGTCCTGCGCCGCGCCGGTGATGAAATTGTGGGGGTATCTGCTGGCCGCCCGGCTGGCGGCGGTGCTGGCCGCGCCCATGGGAGACGATGGAATTCTGAAGGCCATTCGAGCTTTTGGGGACGTGATGCGGATGCTGACGGCGCTGATGCTGGCGGCGGCGGCTCTGTCGCTGATTCTCGTGGGGGCGGGCGTGGGCGCGTCCGGGGCCCTGCGAAACTGAACGAGGTCAAGGAATTATCGAGGTATTATTATGGAAGCAGTGCAGCGTCTTTTTGCGGTGCTGATCGCCGCGTGGCTTTGTTTTGGCCTGCTGGAGACGGTTTTCGGCCCGGAGGACGAGGGCCTGGGCGTGCTTTCGGGGCTGTGCGCCGCGGCCTGCATTTTGCAGGGCCTGCGTTCGCTGATCCTGTAGCGCAAAGGAGGCGGTCATGCTTTTTGAAAAATGCAAACAGGCGCTGCGCTCCGCCCGGGGCCTGGAATGGCTGATGGCGCTGGCGGTGATCGCTGCCCTGGCGCTGGCGCTGCTGCGCCCGGAAAACGCTTCCACGGATTTGGAAACCCGCCTTTCCAAGACCCTGTCCGCAGTGGAGGGGGCGGGGAAGGTGCAGGTGTTGGTGACAGAACGGGACGGGGCCGTTGTCGGCGCGCTGGTGGTGGCCCAGGGGGCGGACCGGCTGCAGGTGTCCTTTGCCCTGCGGGACGCGGTGGGCACCCTGCTGAATCTGGACGCGTCCCAGATCGAAATCATCAAAATGAAGGGGGAATCCTATGCGTCTGGGGATTAAGCCCATGCTCTTTCGGTTTTCCTGCGTCGTGTGCGTGGCGTCGCTGGCCGTCTGCTGCCTGGCGGTGGTCAGGCCGGGACTCTTTCAGAAAAGGGGAGAGACCGAATCGCCTCCCGCCCAGGAGGAGGCCGTGGCCCTGCAGAAGGACCCGTTGGAGGCCTACGCCCTGGAAAAGCAGCAATTGCGCAGCATGCAGCTCAGCCAGCTGGACGAGATGATCTCCGCGGCCAATACCCCCGCCGAAACCGCCGATCAGGCCCGGCGGCAGAAGCTTTCTCTGATGGAATGCATGGAAAAGGAGATGAATCTGGCGGCGGAATTGCAGGCCCGGGGCTATGAGGACGCGCTGATTACCATCAGCCAGAAAAGTGTCAGCGTGATGATTCGGAATTTTTCCGGCCTGGTGCAGGACGTATCCCGGGTCAAGGAGGCCGTCATGGCCCAAACCCAGTGCGCTGCGGAGGAAATTAAAATCATTCCGATTAATTAAACGTAAAACATTTGCCTGAGGGGAAAATATCTGATATAATGGTGGATATAAGGGAGGAGGTATGAATTTATGGCAGAAAATAACGCTCCCGAGGTAAAACTCAATGAGAACCCGGAAGGCACCGTTTCCTTCGCCACAGACGTTGTGGCCACCATTGCCGGCCTTGCCGCCAACGAGGTGGAAGGCGTCGCCGGTATGACGGGGGCTTCTTCGTCTCTGGCGGATATTCTCACCCGCAAAAACACCCGGAATTATACCCGCGGCGTGAAGGTGGATATTGAAAACAACATGGTCAAGGTGGACGTGACCATCGTGGTGGAATACGGCTCTCCCGTGCCGGACGTGGCCCATAACATTCAGGAAAATGTGAAAAAGGCCATCGAAACCATGAGCGGTCTGGATGTGCGCAATGTGGACGTGCACGTGCAGGGCGTCAGCTTCGAGCGGGAAAATCAGGCCGCCGCGGAGCTGGACGAGCAGCAGAAGAAGTTCCTGGAGAAGTCCTCCGCTCCCGCCGAGCCGGCCGCAAAGCCCGCGCCCGAAGCGGAAAAGGAAGCGGAAGACGACCTGGACTATGTGGACGATCTGCCGGATGTTCCCGAAGAAATCGAAGAAAACCGGCAGGACGGGGATAAGGTCGAAGGCTGAAGCCCCGCCGAAGGAGGCAAAAGCATATGAAGACGGGATTCCTGGATCGGGTTTTGATCTATTTGTTTTCGCTGATCGCCGCGTGCCTTGCGGTGTTGGCGGCCCTGCGCGCCTTCGGGCTGGATCTGGTGGAAACCTTCTTTGAAGGCCTCTCCGCCGCCGCCCCGGGGCTTCTGTGGAAATTGATTGTGTCGGGCCTTGCGGCGGTGGTGGTGCTGCTGGCGGTGTACGCCATGGTGGTGATCACCCCTTCCCGCAAGAAAAAGAGCGCCTTCGTCACCCTGAACGCCGATGAAAACGGCCAGGTGCGGGTGGCGCTGCCGGCCATTCGGGAACTGGCCATGCAGGCCCTTCGGGGCGTGGCGGGTTCTCAGGACGCGGAAATCCGCGTGTATGAGGATTCCGACGCCATTTCCGTGGCCGTGAATATGAACGTTACCTCCGACATGCATGTGCCCACCGTCACCATGAATCTGCAGCGGGCCATTAAGGAACACATTCAGAAAAGCTGCGGCGTTTCCGTGCGGAATGTGACCGTGGTGGTGGATTCCGTGCTGCCCGCCCCGGCAGGCGCTTCCTTCGCGCCTGCTGCCCCTGTGGAGCGTCCGGAGTCTGCGCCCCAGCCCGCCCCCATTGAAGCGGCGGAGCCTGCCGTTTCTGAGGAAACGGAAGAAGCCTCCGGCGAAGAGGCGCCCGAAGACGAAGAAGCATAAACCCAACATCTGCGAACATTGCGGCGGCGCTGTGTGCGTCACCGCAATGTTTTCGCCGTGATTACTGAATAAACGAGGGATAAACATGAACAGGACTACTGCGCGGGAACAGGCCATGAAGCTGGTTTACGAATGGGAAATGGGCGGCGACGGCGGCGAGGATACCCGCATGAACCTGCTGGAGGTGCAGGAAGGCGAAAACGAATACGATTTCATGATCGGCGTCTATGAAGGCGTCGTGGCGCGTCAGCAGGAAATCGACCGCCTGATTTCCGAATTTGCCCGGGGATGGTCGCTGGATCGCCTGTCCCGGGTGGATCTGGCCATTCTGCGGGTAGCCGTTTACGAAATGATGCAGAAAACCGCCTCCACCCCCGTTATCATCCATGAGGCGGTGGAACTGGCCTCCCGGTTCTCTTCGGAGAAAGCGGGCCCCTTTGTCAACGGCATCCTGGGCAGCATTTCCCGCAGCGGAAAAATCTGACATACGGAGGAGACGCACCCATGGCGCAGCTCATCGACGGAAAGGCCATCGCCGCGGAAATCACGGAGGAAATGCGGCTTCGCGCTCAGGCTTTGCGGGAGAAGGGAATCGTCCCGTGCCTGGCGGTGATTCTGGCGGGCAACGATCCGGCCAGCGAAATCTACGTGCGCAATAAACGCCGCGCCTGCAAACGGGCGGGAATCGAATCCCGAATGATTCGCCTGGATCAGAGCGTTTCCCGGGAGGAAATCCTTCGGGAAATTCACGCCCTGAATCAGGACCCCGCCGTGCACGCGGTGCTGGTGCAGCTGCCCCTGCC
>CACXHB010000044.1 GCA_902767315.1 uncultured Eubacteriales bacterium | reverse complement strand
TACAAGTTCACCGCCGCTCAGTGCACCCGCAACGAGCAGGGCCTGCTGGTTCCCCCGCCCCTCCGTTTCGACATTCTGGAAGAGGTTTCCAAGCGTCTGCCTGGCTTCCCCATCGTGCTGCACGGCTCTTCTTCCGTTCCCCAGGAATTCGTGAAGCTGATCAACCAGTACGGCGGCAAGATGCCCGACGCCGTGGGTATCCCCGAGGAGCAGCTGCGCAAGGCCGCTACCATGTCCGTGTGCAAGATCAACATCGACTCCGATCTGCGCCTGGCCATGACCGCCTGCATCCGTCAGCACTTCGCGGAGCATCCGGATCACTTCGATCCCCGTCAGTACCTCAAGCCCGCCCGCGTGGCCATCAAGGACATGGTCAAGCATAAGCTGGTGGACGTGCTGGGCTGCAACGGCAAGGCCTAATCTGTTAAACCCCAACAAAACCCCCGGAAGACGAACGTCTTCCGGGGATTTTTTTGCCCTTGTCGGCCGCCGCCGACAAAATCTTCCGGCGCCGGGGTTACAATGAAGGCGGCAGGTGGGATTCGTCGCTTTTGTATTCCGCGATGTCCTCCAACCGGCAGTTCAGGGCGGCGCAGAGCCGGTCCAGGGTTTTGGTTTCCATATTGTCATTGGCCTTCAGGCGGCGGATGGTTTTGGAATCGATGCCGCATTTTTCCCGAAGACGATAGGTGGAATAGCCCTTTTCCCGCATCACGCCCCAGAGTTTGTCAAACACGATCATGAAAATTTCCCTCCTTGACAAACTACAATATGGGGGTTATAATCCCTATTGTTAAGGGGATATAATCCCCATATTGCTTAAAATTCATGCAGAAGGCGAGAACGGAGGAGCGGGAATGGGCGAAATACTGAAGCTTTTGGCGAAAATTGCGGAGGGAATTCTGCAGGGCGTGCGAAAAGGACTGTGTTTTCTCTGGCGGGGGTTTGCCGGCTATTGCGGGCGGCACAATTACCGGCCCAGGCGCGTCGTATGCGTGCTGTTGGCGGCCGTTCTTCTGTGCGCGGGCACGGCCCTGGCCAGCGAATGGATCAGCCGCAGGCGGGCCCTGACCTCCGGGCTGGGCCTGGCCAACATCGGCGAACTGGCCACTCAATCCTATCGTTACCGGGCGGTGGACACCATCGAAAAGTCCCAGGAGCTTTGGGGCTGGAAGGTGCCGCTGACCCAGGCCCAGAGCATCTTCAGTTACGAGGGAATCATCCGGGCCGGATATGATTTTGAAAAAATCCATGTGGACGTGGATTACGGGGACAAGCGCATCACCGTGACGCTGCCGGAGGCGTACATCATCAATAACGACATTCTGCCGGACAGTCTGCTGGTTTACAGCGAGGACACCAACATCTTCACGCCCATCCGCATTACGGACTTCAACGACACCCAGGCGGGCATGAAGCAGCAGGGGCAGGAGGACGCGGTGAACGCGGGGATTCTGGAGGCGGCCCGGGCCAACGCCGAAGTGCTGATTCGGGGATTTCTGTCCGGGGCCTTTGATCTGAACGAATACGAATTGATATTCAAATAAGGAAAGGGCGCGAGGCGAAGCCATGGCCAGGCAGAAATACGCGATGCATCCGGGGGAAAAAATCGTTTACAAGACCTCATGCGTTCGGCATGGGGTCTGGGGCGGATATACCGACGCGCTGATCGTCACGAATCAGAGCGTAATCTGGGAAAAATACGGGGTGCTGAATCAGTTCCGGGGATTTGAGCGATTCGATGCTTCCCACATCCATCAGGTCATTGTGGGCAAGGCATCCAACGGCGGAAAACAGCTGGAATTGTACATGGGCGAGCGCATTGAGACCTTCACCCTGCAATCCGCCGACGAAACCGAATTAAACGTGCTGGCCATCGCCATCAACGACCAGAGCAATCCCGGGGCGGCGGTTCACGACATGAATTACTATCAGAACCTGCTATCCGAGGCAAAGGCCAGCGGCAGACTTCCGACCCTGCGGAAAAAGGCGCGTCACATTCAGGAGACGTTGGGCGTCGCCATGGGGGCCGCTCTGGGGTCTGCGCTGGACATTGCCGGAGACGCTACGAAAAATCTGCTGGATTCCGGCGACTTTCGAGTGACAGGGGTCATAAACGCCGTCGTAAAAGCGGCGGGCCAGAAAAAAGCGGAGGGCACGGCCGTGGAAGACAAAGTTCCGAAAGCCATCGGAAGCGAAAAAATCTCCGTAAAGGAACAGATGGAAATGCTGCAGAATCTGAAGGAGCTGCTGGACGCAGGGGTAGTTACCCAAGAGGAATTCCAGCAGAAAAAGCGGGAAATTCTGGGTTCCTGACGCGGCAGCGCAAAAAAGGCAGTCAACCAAAACGGCTGACTGCCTTTGTTTTGTCCGTTTACTGGGCCACGGTGAACAGGGCGTAGAAATAGCCCCGGTTGGCCATGAGCGTTTCGAAATCGCCCGCCTCGGCCACCCGGCCGTCCTTCAGCACAAGAATGCCGTCGTAGCGACGCAGCAGGGATTCCTCCAAAGTGTGGGTAACCACCACCCGGGTAACGTCCGAAAGATCCAGAATGTCGCTGGACACCTGATGGGCGGTCTGGGGATCCAGGGCTGCGGTGGCTTCGTCCACCAACAGCACTGAGGAATGCTTCAGCAGGCTCCGGGCGATGGACACCCGCTGGCGTTCGCCGCCGGAGAGGCCGCGGCCGTTTTCTCCGCAGAGATAGTCCTCGCCCCGCTCCGCCAGCAGGCCGGAAAGGTGCGCCCCCGCCAGGGCCCGGGACACCTCTTCCGGGGGAAATTCCCGGAACATGGTCACGTTATCCCGAATGGAGGCATTGAAGATAAACACGTTTTGCTGGATAACGGAAATCATTTCGTACAGGGATTCGGGGGCGATTTCCCGAATATCCCGGCCGTCCAGGGAAATTTTGCCCTGAAAATCTCCGTCCGCGCCCATGAGCAGGTTCAGCAGGGTGGATTTCCCGCTGCCGCTGCCCCCTACCACGGCGTAGGCCCTGCCCGCTTCCAGCCGGGCGGAAACGCCCTTGAGCACCTGCTTTTCCCCATCGTAACTGAAGCGCACGTCCTCCAGCCGAATTTCCTTTTCCAGCCGGGAGAGGGCCACGCCCCCCTGCCGGGCCGGGTTGGCCTCCAGCGCGTCCGCCAGTTTCCCGACGAGGCCCAGGGCGGCCTTGCGGGAGGCCAGCATGCCGGGCAGGGACGCCACGGGTTCGATGACGAAATTCATCAGATTCACGAACAGCACCACCGCGCCGGCGGTGAGGCCCCGGCCCGTCAGCGCCAGATACGCCCCCACCAGAAAGACCCCCAGCTGGGCGATGATGCCCGTCACCGCGGCGATCATGCCCACCAGCAGCTTCACCCGGCGCATGCTGAACTTTTCGTCCTCCAGCGCCCGGTTGCTTTCGGAAAACAGGCGGAAGATTTCCCCCTCGGCCTTAAAGGTTTTTACCACGGTAAAGCCCGCAAGGCAGTCGGTAACCGTGGCGGTGAAATCCCGGTTCCGGTCGGACACCCGGCCCTGCACCCGCTGCAGCTGATTGCCCGTCATCAGGGAGGCGATCAGCGGCAGCACCGTCAGGGCGGCGGCGATGCCGGTCATCAGCGGGGAATACCACAGCATCATGGCCAGCGCCCCCGCGCCGGTGACCGCCTTGGTGAGAATGTCCATCTGCTGGGAAAGGTAATCCGTTTCGACAGAGGACGCGTCGTTGGTGAGGGCGGAAAGATACCGGGCCGCCCCCTCCTCCCCCAGGGAGGAAACGCTCTTTTCCGTGAGCCGGCGGAAGGCCAGGTCCCGATACTGGGCCATGGCCCGGCGGATGAACCGGGGCTCCGCGAAATATCGCAGGAGCAGCAGCGCCACGCACAGCAGGATAAATCCCCCGGTGATTCCGGAAAGGGCTTTCAGGGAAAGGGCCCCTTCCACGCCGGAAGCCGCGTCGATGAGCTGCTGCATGATCCAGCTCAGCAGCAGGTTCACCGCGCTGCAGGCCAGGGACGCAAAGGCCGCCAGCAGAAACATACCCCAATTGCCCCGATAAAAGGAGCGGATCAGCTGTTTTTTCAGGGATTCACGCTTCATGTTCCTGGATCTCCTTCCACCATGCCGTCAATTCCGGCTGATTCATATCCGCAATCGTGCGCCGCACGCCCTCCAGGGCCGTGGTGCCCAAATCGTCATACACCCCCGCCGGGCGATGATCGGTCACGAATTTCAGGGCGCTGGGCCGGTAATCCGGGGCGCGGTCAAATCCGGCGGCCAACGTCTGGGCGGTGATCAGCGCCTGCCGCGCGGCGGCGGGATTCTTTTCCGAAAGCAGTTCCCCGGCCAGGGCCACGTACAGGGCGCTGCAGATTTTATCCAGAAAACAGGGCTTTTCGCCGTCCTTCAGGCCCATCAGCGCGCCGATGCCCCATTGGAGCACCTCCCGGGCTTTGGCAGGGTCGCCCTTTCCATCGTAAGCGTTGGCATAGCCCAGGATCACCCGAATCAGCGCCGCCACGTGGCTGACGAGCGCATCCGAAAGATAGGGCAGCGACGCGTCGTAATCGTTGCAATCCGCCGCCAGATTCAAGCCGATGACGTCGTCGTACATGCCGCCGGCGTTATGCGCTTCCAGAAGGGAGACCGCCTCCCGAACCTGTCCCATGGCCAGCCGGGCCTCGGCCATTTTACCGAAGAGAATGTCCTGATTGATTTTGGGGTCGCGGTTTTGCTGAATCAGCAGCCGCGCATCCTCCAAAAGCCGCAGGGCCCGTTGCAAAAGGGCCTCTTCCCGGCCCGACGCGCCGAAGGACAGATACAGCGACGCGCTTTCGTACACCACCCGGAAATCGTGGGGATATTTCTTCAGGGCCTTTTCCGCCTCGGCCAGACCCTGCCGGTCTCTTCCCCGGTGACAGGCCTCCAGCCGGGCCACCGTGGCCTCCAGGCCGTTGTCCTTCATTTCGTAGCCCAGCAGCGCGTCCACCGAAACGTCGAAAAAGTCCGCCATTTCTATCAGCAGGTTCATCTCCGGCAGGGAAAGCCGGGCTTCCCATTTATACACCGCGCCCACCGTGACCCCCAGCACCTCCGCCAGCTGTTCCTGGGTCAGGTTCCGCTGCTTGCGCAGGGCGCGGATGTTCTCCGCCAATTTCAACATGCAAGCCAGCCCTCCTTCGTGGTTGTGAAATCATTATACCAGAAGTATGGGCGCGATGGAACACACCGGCAATACGAATAGTATAAAAAGAAATCATACCATCAGTATGGCAGCTTGCGCATCGGAGGAAAGCGTGGTATGCTTTTAACAGTGAATCTTTGGAAAGAGAGGGCTCATTATGGAAAACACGCCCCGCGTCATTCCCCTGGAAGGATTCCCCCGCCGGGCTCATTTCGAATATTTCGCCGCCATGGCCAATCCCTATGTGGGGGTTACGGTGAAGGTGGACGTGGGGGCGCTGCTGCACGCCTGCAGGGCCGCCGGAACGCCCTTTTCCCTGAGCGTCATCTACTGCATGGGCCGGGCGGCCAACGCCGTGCCGCAGCTGCGTCAGCGCATTTTCCGGGGCGAAATTTTGGAATATCCCCGGTGCGACACTTCCCACACCGTATTGCGGCCGGACGAGACATACGGCTATTGCCGGCTGAACTGCATGCAGCCCTTTGCAGATTTCCTGCCGGAGGCCCGGGCCCGCCACGCCGCCGCCCAAAGGGGCGAAAACCTGGAAGCGGACGCGGACGAAACCGATCTGTTGTTCCTTTCGGCGCTGCCCTGGCTGCATTACACGGCGCTGACCCAGCCCGTCCCCCACCCCGCCGACAGCAATCCCCGAATCACATGGGGCAAATATCAGGAGGAGGGCCGCCGCGCCCCCCTGCCCGTGACCCTGTTGGCCAACCACGCGCTGGTGGACGGGATCCACATAGCCCATTTCTTTACCCATCCGGAAGCGGAAATGGCTGGACTGGCCGCGGCGCTGCAGGAAACGTAAAAGGACTATTTTGGGCGAAGTGACATTCACCATAAAACAAAACGCGCCTCCAACCGAAATTGGAGACGCGTTTTTGATTGAACCGTTTATTTCTGCTGATCCAGAGCGGCCTTGACGAAGCCCACGAACAGGGGGTGGGGCTTATTGGGACGGCTCTTGAATTCCGGATGGTACTGCACGCCCACGTAGAATTCCCGGTCGGGCAATTCCACGGTTTCCACCAGCAGCTGGTCCGGGGAAGTGCCGCTGACCACCAGGCCGCCGTCCATCAGCGCGGCGCGGAAGTCGTTGTTCACCTCGTAGCGATGGCGATGGCGTTCGTGGATGATGGACGCGCCGTAGCAGCGCTCCATGGTGGTGCCGCTCTTCACCGCGCAGGGGTAGCTGCCCAGGCGCAGGGTGCCGCCCTTGTCCACCTCGTCGGACTGGCCGGGCATGAAGTCGATGACCCGGTGAGTGCTGTTTTCATTGAATTCCCGGGAATCCGCGTCTTCCCAGCCCAGCACGTGGCGGGCGAATTCGATCACGGCCACCTGCATGCCCAGGCAGATGCCCAGGTAGGGCTTGCCGGTTTCCCGGGCGTAGCGGGCCGCGGTGATCATGCCCTCGATGCCACGCTGGCCGAAGCCGCCGGGCACCAGAATGCCGTCCGCGTCGCCCAGCACTTCCGCCACGTTTTCCGGGGTGACGGTTTCGGAATCCACCCAGTCGATGTGCATCTCGCCGCCCAGGGCGTAGCCCGCGTGACGCAGGGCTTCCGCCACGGAGAGATACGCGTCGTGGAGCTGCACGTATTTGCCCACCAGCGCGATGCGCACGCCCCGGTGGCAGCTTTTAATGCGCTCCACCAGCTGCTTCCATTCGGTGAGATCCGGCTGAGGCGCGTCAATGCCCAGTTCCCGGCAAACCACGGAGGAAAAGTTGTTTTTTTCCAGCATCAGCGGCGCTTCGTACAGGGTGGGAATGGTGACGTTTTCGATGACGCAATCGGGCTTTACGCTACAGAAATTGGAAATCTTCCGGAAAATGGCCTCGTCGGTGATGGGATCGTCGCAGCGCAGCACGATGATGTCCGGGCTGATGCCCATGCCCTGCAGCTCCTTCACGCTGTGCTGCACCGGCTTGGACTTATGTTCCCCGCTGGCCCGGAGATAGGGCACCAGGCACACGTGGATATACAGGCAGTTTTCCCGGCCCACTTCGTGGCTCACCTGGCGAATGGCCTCCAGGAAGGGCTGGGATTCGATATCGCCGGTGGTTCCCCCGATTTCGGTAATAACCACGTCCGCGGCGGTTTTCTTGCCCACGGCGTAAATGAATTCCTTAATCACGTCCGTCACGTGGGGAATGATCTGCACGGTGGAGCCCAGGTATTCGCCCCGGCGCTCCCGGCCCAGCACCCGGGAGAACACCTTACCGGTGGTAAGGTTGGAATACTGGTTCAGGTTCTCGTCGATAAAGCGCTCGTAATGGCCCAGATCCAGGTCGGTCTCCGCGCCGTCCTCGGTGACATAGACCTCGCCGTGCTGATAGGGACTCATGGTGCCGGGATCCACGTTGATGTAGGGGTCCAGCTTCTGGGCCGCGATTTTCAGCCCCCGCGCCTTCAGAAGCCTGCCCAGAGATGCGGCGGTGATGCCCTTGCCCAGACCGGAGACCACGCCGCCGGTGACGAAGATGTACTTTGTCATAAGGATTCCGCTCCTTTCCGTCCTTGCCCAAAACAAAACGAGACGTTCCCGCGCCAAAAGGGGGAGATTCGCCCCGGGACTTGCGCTCCGGGAGAAATCCTCTTTCTGGGGGCGCAAGGCCCCGGCGCGTGAACGTCATTGCTCACAAAACAAGAACAAATTATACCCGGCCTATGGGAGAAAATCAACGACGCGGGTGTAAAAAGTTTGAATCGGATTGATTTTGAGCCAAAATGGGCGGGGAAAGCCCGCCGCCTCCCCCGCCGATTGAAAAGCTTATTTGTCCTTCACGATGGCCGCCACCAGCACCAGGTCCTCGTCGCCGGTGTTTTCCACCGCGTGACCGTGGCCGGAGAAGGTGGCCATGGAATCTCCCGCGGCGACCTCCACCCAGTT
>CACXHB010000043.1 GCA_902767315.1 uncultured Eubacteriales bacterium | reverse complement strand
TGCTGGTGGAAAGCGTCTCTTTGCGGGACGCGGGCAGCGTAGGCGGCAAAACGCCCCGGGGACACATGGTGAATTTCCCGGGAAATGCAGATTTGATCGGCAAATTTGTGGACGTGGAGATCACCTCCGCGGGCCGGAACACACTGAAAGGCAGGATGATTTAAGATGGATCAGGTATTTTTGAAAACCCGGGAACTGGGACAGGCGCTGGTGGAATCCGAAATCTACAAGACCATGAAGGCCGCCGAGGACAAGGCCATGGCCAATACCGACGCGGCGGAAACCATGTCCAAGTACATGGAAATTCGGGGCGAATTGCAGAAGATGCTCTCCGAAGCGGAGCCCGACGCCAACAAGATGCAGGCCCTTTCCGACGAGATGGATGCGCTGCACGAGAAGCTGCAGAACATCGAGGACATTGTGAACCTGACCAAGGCCCGGGAGGAGTTCAACAACCTTATCGGCCAGGTAAATCAGGTATTGCAGTTTATCGTGACCGGCCGGCTGGACGAGCCCGAAGGCGGCTGCACCGGCAGCTGCTCCAGCTGCGGCGGCTCCTGCCACCTGAACTGATTTTTTCGGCGAAAACGCCCGAGGTGAAACATGGCCCTTACACCAATGATGCTCCAATATCTCAGCATCAAGGAGCAGAATCCGGACTGCATCCTCTTTTTCCGGCTGGGTGATTTCTACGAGATGTTCTTTGACGACGCGAAGCTGGTGTCTCGGGAACTGGAGCTCACCCTGACGGGAAAGGACTGCGGCATGAGCGAGCGGGCCCCCATGTGCGGGGTGCCCTTCCATGCGGTGGACGTGTATCTGGCAAAGCTCATCGAAAAAGGATACAAGGTGGCCATCTGCGAACAGATGGAAGACCCCGCCACGGCCAAGGGGCTGGTGAAGCGGGAGATTACCCGCATTGTATCCCCGGGCACGGTGATCGAAACCAACATGCTGGAGGATCGCCGGTCCAATTACATATTGTCCGCCTGTCTCCGGAAAAATCAGGCGGGCGTCGCCTTCTGCGACGTTTCCACGGGCGAATTTTTTGTCTATCAGATTTCCGACGTGCGCCTGAAGCTGGCGGACGAGCTGGCGCGAATTGCCCCCAGCGAGATTCTGACCAACGATCTGGAGCTATTTCAGCAAACGGCCCCGGGACTGCGGGCCGCGGCCTACGACGAGGAGAAATACGCCTACGCCGCCTGCGCGAAGGTGATGCGGGCCCAGTTTGGAGAAGATGTTTCCGACCTGGGCCTTTCCGAGCGGAAGCTGGCGGTTTCCGCGGCGGGGGCACTGCTGAGTTATCTGGAAAGCACCCAGAAGGTTTCCCTGAGCCACATTCTTTCCGTGAAGCAATACGACGCCCGGGAACACCTGGAACTGGACCGGGTGGCACTGCGGAACCTGGAACTGGTGAAGACCATTCAGGGGGGGCGGCGCGGTTCGCTGCTGAGCATACTGGACCGGGCGGAAACCGCCATGGGCAGCCGGCTGATTCGCAACTGGCTGGAGCAGCCCCTGGCCCGCAAGGAGGCCATCGATGCGCGGCTGGATGCGGTGGAGGAGCTGACAAGGCAGCCCATCGCCGCCGCCCAGATGCGGCAAACCCTCTCCGGGGTGTACGACATCGAACGACTGCTGAGCCGCATCGCCTATGAAACCGTATCGCCCAGAGAATGCCTGGCGCTGACGGCTTCGTTGGACGCGATTCCCCTTTTGCAGGAGCAGGCGCAGCGGCTGCAGGGAGACGTACTCCGGCAGCTATTGGAGAAAATGGACCAGCTGGATGAATTGCGCGGCACTCTGCGCCGGGCCATCGACCCGGAAGCGCCGCTGCTGATTCGGGATGGGGGCATTTTCCTGAAGGGCTACAACGACGAACTGGACGAATTGCGGGACATTACCGCTAACGGCAAGGACTACGTCATGGCCATGGAGCGCCGGGAGCGGGAAGCCACCGGCATCAAGAACCTGAAAATCGGCTACAACAAGGTTTTCGGCTATTACATCGAGGTATCCAAGTCCAATTACGACCTGGTGCCCTACAGTTATGTGCGCAAGCAGACGCTGGCCAACTGCGAACGGTTCATTACCCAGGAATTGAAGAACCTGGAGCAGCGGATTCTGGGGGCCGAGGAACGGGCGCTGCGGCTGGAAAACCGGCTGTTCGGCGAAATTCGGCAGCTATTAAAGGACAACCTCACCGCCCTGCAGCGGGACGCGGACGCGCTGAAGACGTTGGATGCGCTGCTTTCCCTGGCCCGGGTGGCGGAGGAAAACGGCTACGTGCGCCCGGTCATCAATGAAGAGGGGCGCTATGAGATCACCGACGGGCGGCATCCGGTGGTGGAGGAATCCATCGGCCGGGAAAAATTCGTACCCAACGACACCCATCTGGACGGGGAGCACCGGGTGATGATTATCACCGGCCCCAACATGGCGGGCAAATCCACCTACATGCGGCAGGTGGCGTTGATTGTATTGATGGCGCACATCGGCTCCTTTGTGCCGGCGGCCTCGGCGGACGTTTCCATTACCGACCGAATCTTTACACGCATCGGCGCGTCCGACGATCTCTACGGAGGCCTTTCCACGTTTATGGTGGAAATGAGCGAGATGGCCACCATTCTGAAATACGCCACGGAAAAGAGTCTTTTGATTCTGGACGAGGTGGGCAGGGGAACCTCCACCTTCGACGGGTTGGCCATTGCATGGGCCTCCGTGGAGCACATTGCCGGCGAAAAATGCCGGGCGCGGACGCTTTTCGCCACCCATTACCACGAGCTTTCCGAACTGGAGGGCCGGCTCGCGGGAGTGACCAACTACCGGGTGACCGCCAAGGAGCAGGGGGAAGACGTGATCTTCCTGCGGAAGGTGGTGCCGGGGGGCGAGGATCGCAGTTACGGCGTGGCCGTGGCCAAGCTGGCGGGGTTGCCGGGGCCCGTGATTTCCCGGGCGCGGCAGATTATGGCCCGGCTGGAGGTGGACGACCAGCAGAAGGGCTCCATCGGCCAGACCATACTGGACGGGCGCAAAAACGCCGGGAACCGGCAGGTTTCCATGGCGGAATTCAAGCCCATGGAGCTGGTGGAGGAGATTTCCGCCCTGGACGTGGTGAGCATGACGCCCATCGACGCATTGAACAAATTATTTGAACTCAACGAAAAAGCACGCAGGATTTAAGGAGAAATGCTATGCCGATCCGGGTATTGGATCCTTCCGTAGTGGGGCGCATCGCCGCGGGCGAGGTGGTGGAACGCCCCTCGTCGGTGGCCAAGGAACTGATTGAAAACGCCATTGACGCAGGGGCTACCGCCGTGACTATCGACATCAAAAACGGCGGCATCGATTCGCTGCGGGTGACGGACAACGGCTGCGGCATCGCGCCTTCCCAGGTGGCGCTGGCCTTCGAAAACCACGCCACGTCGAAACTGAAAACCGCCGAACAGCTGGACGACATTCGCACCCTGGGCTTCCGGGGCGAGGCACTGCCTTCCATTGCGGCGGTATCTCACGTGGAGATGACCACCCGGGAGAAGGGCGCGGCCAGCGGCGTGCGGCTGAAAATCGACGGAGGAGTAAAAAAGCCCGTGGAAGAGGCCGGATGCCCGGAGGGGACCACGGTGGTGGTGCGGGATCTGTTTTATAACGTGCCCGTGCGCCGTACGTTTCTGAAAAAGCCCAATTACGAGGGGGCGCTGGTGAACGATCTGGCGGCCAGGATGATATTGGGCAATTCGGGGGTGTCCTTCCGATTTATCAATAACGGAAAACAGGTCTATCACAGCTTTGGCGACGGCAGCCTGAAGCATGCGCTGTTTGCCGTATACGGGGCGGAAACCGCGGAAAAATCCGTGATGGTGGACGCAAGCTGCGGCGGCATGCGCATTTTCGGCAGCATTGGGGTGGGGGATCTGGCCAAGGCTACCCGAGCCCATCAATGCTTTTACATCAACGGGCGCACGGTGCGCTGCGGGCTTCTGACCCAGGTATTGGAACAGGTATGCAAAGGGCGGGTCACCATCGGGGCGTATCCCATGTGCGCACTGACCATGACGCTGCCGCCCACCGGCGTGGACGTAAACGTGCATCCCAACAAGCTGGAGGTGCGTTTCCGGGACGAGATTTCCGTTCGACTGGCGGCGGAGAATATTCTTTCCCAGGCCTTTTCAGGGGAAAAGGTGCTGGATTTTGAGAAAAAGCCCGCGCCGGAAGTTACCCGGCAGGTGATCGTGACACGGGAAGTACCGCCGCCGGAGGAAGCGCCGCCTGCGCCGCGAGAGATTCCCGTTCCCCGGGCGAAACTGGAATTGCGGGAAAGGGAGGCGCCCCTGCCGCTGCCCGCGCAGCCCCAGAAGGCCCTGGCCGTTCCGGAAAGGGGACTGGATCAGGCCGTGTGTCGGGCGGAAGAGGCCCGACAGCAGCGGGAGCCCCTGGAAAACCACGTGGTATTGCCGGACAAGGCAGAGGCGGTCAAGGCTGAACAGATGACCATGGAACCGCCGGCGGAGGAAGGGGAAAAGCCCGTTTACCGGGTGATCGGGACGTTATTGAACACGTATATCCTGCTGGAAGTGGGCGATTCGCTGATGATGATCGATCAGCACGCGGCCCACGAGCGGCTGATGTATGAGAAATTTACCGAACGCATGAACCGGGGCGAAAAGGCAGCGCAGGAATTGCTGGTGCCTATCGTGGTGGACGTATCGCCCCGGGAAATGGCGCTGATTCAGGAAAATCGGGAGGCGCTGGAGGCGGCGGGGTATACCGCGGAGCCCTTCGGCGACCGCAGCGTCAGCCTGCGTTCCGTGCCCTTTATTCTGGGGAAGGCGGAGGCCCGGCCGGCTTTTCTGGAGATGCTGGGGAATCTGGACCGGCTGAGCGCAGCCACCCGTCAGGCGCTTTCCGACGAAATTGCCATGATGGCCTGCAAGGCGGCGGTGAAGGGCGGAGACAGGCTTACCGATTCGGAAATTCAGGCGCTGCTGATTCAGATGCAGCAGACCGGCGCGTCGCCCACCTGCCCCCACGGCCGACCGGTTTCCCGGACGCTGACCCGGCGCGACATCGAGAAACTGTTTAAACGGATTCAATAGGAGCGTTTATGGCAGAAAAACAGCTTTTGCCGGTGGTTACCGGGCCGACGGCTTCCGGAAAAACCGCCTGCGCCGTGTGTCTGGCCCGAAAAATGGGCGGCGAGGTGATTTCGGCGGATTCCATGCAAGTTTTTCAGGGCATGGAGATTCTTTCTGCCGCGCCGACGATGGAGGAACGGCAGGGGATTCCACACCACATGATTGGGGTCGCGCCGCCGACACAGCCCTTTTCCGCGTCGATTTACCGGGAACAGACGGCGGAATGCATTCGGGACATGGCCAATCGGGGAAAGCAGCCCATATTATGCGGGGGCACGGGGCTTTATATCGACGCGCTGACCCGGCCCATGAGCTTTTCTCAGCCGGGAGACGAGGCGCTGCGGCAGGAGCTTCACGCCATAGCGGACGAACCCGGGGGCCGGCAGCGGCTGCACCGGATGCTGGCGGAATGCGACCCGGAAAGCGCGGCGCGGCTGCACCCCAACGACGTGCGCCGGGTGGTGCGGGCCATTGAGGTGTATCGGCTGACGGGAATTTCCCTGACCGAGCACAACCGGCGGGATCAGGCCCGACAGGGAGACTATGACGAGCGGATTTTTGCCCTGGAATGGCCCAGAGACGCGCTGTACGCCCGCATTGACCGGCGGGTGGAGGAGATGCTGAAGGCGGGACTTTTGAAGGAAGTGCGGGCGCTGATGCGGCTGGAAAAGGAACAGCCCACCGCCGTGCAGGCCATTGGATACAAGGAAATTGCCGCCGCGCTGCGGGGAGAAACCACGCTGGCCGAGGGCGTCGCCCGAATGCAGCAGGCTTCCCGGAATTATGCCAAGCGGCAGATCACCTGGTTGAAACGGGACGGGCGCACCCAGTGGATTCCCGCCATGGGACGAAGCGCGGAGGAAATCGCCCAGGACATTTACGAAAGGATCGAAAGAAAATGACCCACGAAGCGTTGGAAAATCTGATCGCTCAGGCGGAAGCGGATTGCCGGGAGGTATTCCGCCAGTTGGACGAAACCGAAGCCTATCACACCGGCCGCGTGATTCGCGCCTTCCAGAAATATCGGGTGGCAGGCCGGCATTTCGCGCCCAGCACTGGATATGGCTTTGACGACATTGGCCGGGACACCCTCTCGCTGTTGTTTGCGGAGCTGCTGGGGGTGGAAAAGGCTCTGGTGCGGCCCCAGATCGCTTCCGGCACCCATGCGCTGGCGGTGTGTCTGTTTGGCGTGCTGCGTCCCGGGGACAAGATGCTTTCCGCGGCGGGCAGCCCTTATGACACCATGGAAGAGGTCATCGGCCTGGCCGGCGAGGCGGGCAACGGTTCTTTGAAGGATTACGGCGTGGATTACGCCCAGGTGGAATTGAAGGACGGAAAGCTGGACCTGCCCGCCATTATGGAGGCGCTGACGGAGGACGTGAAGCTGGTGCTGATTCAGCGCTCCCGGGGCTACGACTGGCGGCCTTCCCTGGACGTGGCGGACATCAACGCCGCCATTGACGCCATTCACGCCCGCAGGCCGGACGTATGCGTCATGGTGGACAACTGTTACGGTGAATTTACCCAGCGGGAGGAGCCCAGGGCGGACATCATGGCCTCGTCGCTGATCAAGAACACCGGCGGCGGACTGGCGCCCACCGGTGGCTACATCGCCGGAAAGGCCAAATATGTGGACATGGCGGCCACCCGGCTTACGGCCCCGGGCATTGGCGCGGAGGTGGGCTCCTACGCCGCCAGCTATCAGCCCTTCTATCAGGGACTGTTCATGGCGCCGCACACCGTGGCCCAGGCGCTGAAATCCGCCGTGCTGGCCGCGCGAGTGTTCGAAAAGCTGGGCTTTGAGGTGAATCCCACTTACGACGAGCCTCGCAACGACATCATTCAGGCCATCAAGTTCAAGAGCCCGGAAAAGCTCATTAAATTCTGCCAGTCCATTCAGAAGGCTTCCCCAGTGGACGCGGAAGCCGTTCCGGAGCCCTGGGACATGCCCGGTTATCAGTATCCGGTGATTATGGCGGCGGGCACCTTCGTCAGCGGCGCGTCCATCGAACTGAGCACCGACGCGCCCATTCGCGAGCCGTACACCGCCTATCTTCAGGGGGGCCTGACCTATGCCCACGGCCGTTACGCCATGAGCGTGGCCCTTTCCGAAATGGACAAGGCCGGCATGCTGTAAGCGGGAGATAAGGACAAAAAATGGGGGATCAGAGTGGAAAAATCACTCCGATCCCTCGTTTTTTTCGCCGGATTCCGGGATTGGAAGGGGCTGCGGGGGTTCCGGCTCGTTTTCCCGCACCTTGATTTGCTGGGCCGCCATGCGCCGGCGCTCGTCCAGCATGGCGGCGTAGTGCCGCCGGGTGGTGTTCACGTCCGCATGGCCCAGCACGTCCGCCACCAGATAAATATCGCCGGTTTCCCGATAGAGATTGGTGCCGAAGGTGCTGCGCAATTTGTGGGGACTCAGGCGCTTTTTCAGGGGCGCGGCGGAGGTGGCGTATTTTTTGACCATATTTTCTACTGCCCGCACGCTGATGCGCTTTTTCTGCAGGGAGAGAAACAGGGCGTTTTCATACCCGGGCAGGGCTTCCTGCTGCCGGCGTTCCGCCAGATAATCCTTCAGCACGTCGGCTACTTCGTCCGGAAAATACAAGATCGCCTGGCTGCCGCCCTTGCGGGTGACGGTGAAGGCGTTGATGTTGAAATCCACGTCGTCGATATCGACGCCCACCAGTTCGCTGACCCGAATGCCCGTGCCCAGAAACAGGGTCAGGATGGCCAGGTCGCGCTTCTTTGTGTGTTCGTTATAGCGCTTCTGGCGGCTTTCCATGGCTTCGCCGGATTCTACCAGATCCAGCATGCGGGCCACTTCGTCGATTTCCATGCGCAAAATGGGCTTTTCGTGGCGCTTGGGCATGTCCACCAATCGGGAAACGTCGGTGGCGATGAGTTGATTTTTAAAGAGAAATTTGTAAAATGAACGCAAAGAAGCAAACTTGCGCATGCGGCCGGCTTCTGCGTTGGTGACGGTGGTATCGTCGTCGGAAACATAGAGGGAGAGGTATTCCAGATACATGGAAAGATCTCGACGGGTGAGCCGATCCAGGTCCGCGGGCTGAAGCGTGCGCACATCCTGATCCGCAAAGGCCGGAATTTCCTTGACCAAAAAGCCGAAAAACAGATGCAGATCCACGGCATAGGCATAGCGGGTCAAGGGCTGCGTGGTGGGTTCGATGTCCCGGAGAAAATCCGCGCACATGTCCGGCAGCTGGCGCAAAAGGCCGCGGGTCAGTTCAATGAGCTTCAGGTGGCGTTCCTGGGCAAAAGTGAGTTCCTGGGGCATATTTCCTCCTGATTTGGCCATATCTATTCGTAAAAGCTGACTTTTGCGAATAGATACAGAGAGAATAAGATGCGGACGAAGGTTACTCCCCCGCCCGCAGATCAGGGCTGTTCCTGTGTATCGTCGTCGATGATTTCATCGATTTCCACTGCGTTATAATCCGCGCCGGTCTGGATGCACTTCATGCAATTGTCGCAGAGCTTCTGGGGATCCAGATCGCACCGGGTACATTCCCCGCATTCGTCGCAGAACTTTTCTTCGTCCAGCAGACATCGTTTTCTTTCCATGAATACATTGACCTCCTACCCAAATGGCTTTTTTATTATACCCCATCTTTGCAATTTGCGCAAGTATTTCCGAAAATTTCGAACGAGTGTTTGCAATTTGATGCGAAGTGTGATATAATATAGACAAATATTAGACGGGAGCATTGATATGCGCACTTCGGACAAGCAGACGGCCATCCTGGAGTTCATTCGTTCGGAAATCGAACAAAAGGGCTATCCCCCCTCTGTTCGGGAAATTTGCAGCGCGGTGGGGCTGAAATCCACGTCTTCCGTGCATGCGCACCTGACACAGCTGGAGAAAAAGGGCCTTCTGCGCCGGGATCCCACCAAGCCCAGGGCCATGGAGGTGCTGGACGGGCCGGTATCCAGGGGGCGTTCGGTGCCGCTGGTGGGCCGGGTGACCGCGGGGCTGCCGATTCTGGCCACGGAAAACATCGAAGATTATCTGGTGCTGCCCCAGTCTCTTCAGGGGCGCGGCGATTTGTTCGCGCTGCGGGTGCAGGGTGAAAGCATGATCGAGGCCGGCATTGAAGACGGAGACATTGTGGTATTGCGCCGGCAGGAAACCGCCGAAAACGGCGAAATCGTGGTGGCCATGATCGACGACGAGGCGACGCTGAAGCGCATCTATTACGAAGACGGACATGTGCGGCTGCAGCCGGAAAACGCGGCCATGGAGCCGATTTACGCGGACGAAGTGGTGATACTGGGCCGGTTACTGGCGCTGTTCCGGCAATATTGAGAAAAAACGGGATTGTTTCAGAAGAAGAAACAATCCCGTTTTTAAAATGATTTGAGACGCGTCTATAAGCCGAGTTCTGTCTTGGACGACCATCTATCTAGGCCTGCGGTTGCCAGCAGGCTCAAGCGATTACCCGGGAGCGCGACGGGCCGCCGCATATACTCCCCTATCAATCTTGCACCGGGTGGGGTTTACACAGCGGACAAGTCGCCAGGCCGCTGGTGAGCTCTTACCTCGCCTTTCCACCATCGCCGCCTGAAAAGACGGCAGTCTGTTTCTGTTGCACTTTCCTTGGAGTCGCCTCCACCGGCAGTTAACCGGCACCCTGCCCTACGGAGCTCGGACTTTCCTCAGACGGTCAAGCCGCCTGCGGCCGTCCGGCACGCTCAAATCAATTTATTATACCACAGATTATTCTTCTTCGCAATAGAGAATTCGGCCGCAATTGTCGCATTCCACCAGCGTGCCTTCCTTCAGGGCGCGCAGGGTGGCGGAAGGCAGCTGCATGAAGCAGCCGCAGCACTGACCGTCGGCCAGACGGGCCATGGGCGGCGTGCAATGCTGCTTAATGGAGCGATACCGTTCCAGCAGCTCCGGATTCTGTTTCGCGGCCTCGGCCTCGATATTTTTCTTCATTTCGGCCAGCTTGGCGGTGTCCTGTTTATATTCCTTATCGTACACGACCTTGATCTGGTCATATTCCTGCTTGGCCTTGGCGGCGCGGACGCGAATGTCCTTCTGCTGACGGTCGCGGCTGTCCGCATCCTTGCGCATCTTGGTCAGTTCCTGCTCGTAACGGGAGATGGTGTCCGTCAGCTTCTGCACGGAATCCAGCTTGCGCTGCGCCTCATCCATATCGGCGGGCGGCGCGGCCTGGAGCTCCTCCAGCGCGGTTTTCAGCAGGGCTTCCAGGCGCGCGGCTTCGTCCCGCACGGCCTCCAGACGATCCTGCATCACGGCGATTTCGCTGTCGATCCGCTTATTGTTGTTCTGCAGCTCCAGCAGCAGATTTCGCCGTTTCAGCAGCTTCTGACGGTTGGGCGATTTGCGCATCTCCGCCTCGAAATTATCCGCGGCCATATCTACCTGCATGAAGTTCCACAATTCTTTCAGCTGCACGTTCATTCCTCCTATATGTTCAAAACCCGTTGGTTGGCAACTCGATTTCCTTTTTTTAAAGATAACAGGGGCAGGCGCTGACGTGCACCTGCAGATGCAAATCCAAATCCATTACTTTCTGCGCCAGCAGCGAAACGGCGGGCAATTCCGTGGCCGCATGTCCCGCTTCCAGCACGGTAAGCCCCGCCTGACAAAGATCCAGGGCCTTATGGTAGCCGATTTCGCCGGTGACAAAGGCGTCCGCCCCGGCTTCCAGGGCAAAGCCGCCATAATCCCCACCGGAACCGCCCATGACGGCGATTTTTTCGCAGGGGCCGTCGCCATACCGGCGCACTGCACCGCCCAGGGCGCTTTCCACCCGTTGGGCCAGCGACGCGCCGTCGCAGGGCGAAAGAATACCCATGCGCATACCGGAAGAGAGCGCCTGCACGTTTTCCAGCCCGAGAGACTGAGCCAGCGCGTCGTTTACGCCCACGTCCGCCGAATCGAAATTGGTGTGCATGGCCATGAGGCAGAAGCGGCCCCGCACCAGTTCCGCCAGCAGTTTGCCCTCCGGATCGTCTTCACAGAGGTTTTTCCGGCCGAGGAAGAGAATGGGATGGTGGGTCACGATCAGTTCGGCCCCTAACTCCGCCGCCTCCCGGAGCACCGGGAGATTCAGATCCAGGGCGCAAAGCACCGTATGTACTTCCCTTTCCCGGCTGCCGGCCAGGAGGCCTACGTTATCATAATCCTCCGCCAGCGAGGCGGGCATCGTTTCAAAAAGACGATCCAGAATCAGTCCTGCTTTTGCCACTGGGATACCTCCTGCCACAGGGCGATTTCCTGACTTAAGGCCGGGTCCTGGCCGCCGGAAGAAACGACCCCTGCCAGGGCCTTCTGGCACACCCGCAGGCGAAACGCCGCGTAATCAAACAGGGTTTCCGGCCGGGTCCGCATCAGCACCGGGCCGATGGTCGCCGAGCGATCATCCAGGCGCATTTCTCCGGGTTCGGCCGCTACAATGAGATACAGCCGGCGGCCATCCCGGACGATGCGCTCATCGGAAATGGCATAGCCCGCCTGCGTGAGGCGCAGACGGAGCTCCTTCTGAGCCACGTTGGGCTGCAAAAGCAATCGGGCGCTTCCCAGACGGGATTTTCCCAATTCCACAATGTCGGCGATGGTTTCGCCGCCCATGCCGGCAATCACGGCCACATCCGGGGACTCCGGCAGAGCCAGGGCCCCATTGCCCACGAAAAATTCGGCGCGATTCGTCAGGGAAAGGGCGCCGATGAGTTTTCGAGCCTTTTCCAGGGAAGGTGCGGAAATATCCGTCAACAGCGCACGGCGGCAGCGGCCCACCTGCAAAAGATAGGCGCCCAGGCGGCCGTGGTCGGTGCCAATATCGGCAAAGACGCGGCACGCCGGGCAAAGATCCGCCAAAGCGGTCAGCCGCGGATCCAGGCTGATAGCGGCGCGAGGCATCAGTCGATGGAGTCCTTCAGCTTCCGGGAACGGCTGGGATGCCGCAATTTACGCAGGGCCTTGGCCTCAATCTGGCGAATGCGTTCCCGGGTGACCTTGAATTCCCGGCCCACCTCTTCCAGGGTGCGGGCGCGGCCGTCTTCCAGACCGAAGCGCAGCTTCAGCACCATTTCCTCCCTGGGAGTCAGGGTGGAAAGCACGCTCATCAGCTGCTCCTTCAGCAGGGTGAAGGCTGCGGCGTCCGCCGGAGCGGGGGCGTCGTCGTCGGGAATGAAGTCGCCCAGATGGCTGTCTTCCTCCTCGCCGATGGGGGTTTCCAAAGAGACGGGTTCCTGAGCGATTTTGATGATTTCCCGCACCTTATCCTCGGAAATGCCCATTTCCTCGGCGATTTCTTCCGGCAGGGGCTCGCGGCCGTATTCCTGCAAAAGCTGACGGGAAACCCGGATCAGCTTATTGATGGTTTCCACCATGTGCACGGGAATGCGGATGGTGCGGGCCTGGTCGGCGATGGCGCGGGTGATGGCCTGGCGAATCCACCAGGTGGCGTAGGTGGAAAATTTATAGCCCTTGCGATAATCGAACTTCTCCACCGCCTTAATCAGGCCCAGGTTGCCTTCCTGAATCAGATCCAGAAACAGCATGCCGCGGCCCACATAGCGCTTGGCAATGGAGACCACCAGACGCAGGTTGGCTTCGCTCAGGCGCTTTTTCGCCTCCACGTCGCCTTCTTCCATGCGCTTGGCCAATTCGATTTCTTCATCGGCGGAAAGCAGCGGCACCTTGCCGATTTCCTTCAGATACATGCGCACCGGGTCATCGATGGAAATACCCTCGGGCACGGAGATGTCGATCTCCTCCTCCGGCGTTTCGGCGATTACGGCGGGCTCGGGCAGGGCGTCGTCTTTCACAACTTCGATGTTCAGACTGCTCAGCGTATCCAGAATGCGGTCAAACTGTTCGGAATCCAGCTCGATATCGCCCAGCAATTCTACGATTTCTTTGTATGTCAGAACTCCCTTGCTCTTGCCGGTCTCGATCAGTTCGCGCACGCGCGCCGCCATTGCTTCGGCATTGGCCTTGTTCATAATTCGGGGACACTCCTTTCGACCGGTCAACTGCGCTGCTCTGTCAAGAGCCTGGTCAGCAGCGCATACAGTTCTTTCTTTCGTTGGGGATCGGCGGTGTTCATTTCCGCGCGAATTTGTTCGATTCGGGCCCGGCGGCGCTTTTCCTGCAAATTGGACAGGGACTGCCTGGCCATATCCAGGGCCACGGCGGGATCGGAGGGCAATTCCTCGGAATTGATATCCGCCATGAACTGCGCCCGCACGGAATCCTCCAGAGAATTAATATACCCCGTCACCGGCTTGCCGGCCTGAAGCCACTTCACCGCCTCGGCGTTCACGGGAGAATCCATATCCTCCGGGCGTACCGTTTCGGGAGGGATCAGCCCCTTGACCAGCATGGCGACCAGGGAGCCTTCCGCCCGGGAGGGCTTCACGCTGTCCCTGGGCCGGTGCGGCCGGGGGGCGAGATTTCCGGCGCTTTCCCCAATGGCGCCCACCTGCCGGGCCAGAATTTCCCGGTCGTAGCCGGTTTCGTTGGCCAGCCGGCGCAGGTAATTTTCCGCTTCCACGGGGTTTTTCACCCCGCGCACCACGGCGCAGGCCTTCAAAGCATATTGGGTCATGCCGTCCTGGGTCGTAAGATCCAGCCCGTCCCTGGCCCGCAGCAGCCGGTAATCCACGCCGCCCAGCTTGCGCAGGTTCATGAATCCATCGTAGCCGTTTTTCTTGATGAAATCGTCCGGATCCATGCCCTGGGGATAGTCGATCACCTTGGTTTCAAGACCCGCCGCGTCCAGAATATCCAGCGCCCGCAGCGCCGCCTTCTGGCCGGCGGAATCGCCGTCGTAGCTGATCCATACCTGACTGGTATAGCGCTTCATCAGCCGGGCCTGTTCCTCCGTCAGGGCCGTGCCCAGGGTGGCTACCACTCCCTGCACGCCATATTTACGAAGGGAGGTGACGTCCATATACCCTTCCACCAGCACCAGATGCCCCGCCTGACGTTCGTTTTTTGCCAGATTCAGTGAATACAGGCCGTTGCGTTTGTTGAACACGGGGGTATCCGGGGTGTTGAGGTATTTGGGCTGGCCGTCGCCCATGATGCGTCCGCCGAAGCCCAGCACCCGCCCCTGGGGGCTGATGATGGGAAACATGACTCTGCCGCGGAACATATCGTAATACCTGCCGTCTTTTTCCACACAAAGGCCGGCGCGCTTGAGCAGCTGCCGGTCAAAGCCCTGCTTTTCCAGGTGCGTCGTCAGGGTATCCCAGCCCCGGGGAGAAGCGCCCAGGCCGCCTTTTTTGATGTCGTGATCATTGAGGCCGCGGCTGTAGAGGTAATTCAGCGCCTCCGCGCCTTCCTCCGTCCAGAGAAGGGAATGGAAAAAACGGGCTGAGGTGACGTTGGCTTCGTAGATGGCGTCTCTGTCCGAACTGGACAGGCGCTGCCCCGCCCCGCCGCGGTCATCCTCCGGCAAATCCATATGAGCCCGTTCCGCCAGGTATTTCACGGCGTCGTAAAACTCCATGCGCTCCATGTCCATGACGAAATTGAACACAGTGCCGCCCTTGTGGCAGCCAAAGCAGTAATACAGCTGGCTTTCGCTGTCGACACTGAAGGACGGCGTCTTTTCATTATGAAACGGACACAGGCCCCAAAATCGTTTTCCCTTCTGCTTCAGGCGGACGTATTCGCTGACGACCTCTTCAATGGGCACCCGGCTCCTCAGCTCTTCCAGCCACGCATCCGTAAACCTTGCTGCCATTTTGTCCCTTTCATAATCCTTTGCACAGAGCTATTCGATTTACAGGTATATTATTCGCCGTCCGAGGGCGATTTCCTGCAAATCCGGCGGAATTTCCTTATTTTGTTACGGGGCCGTATCCCCCGGGAGGAACCCCGGAAATAGCCTGCCCCATAAGTTTTCTTTATACTGCGCGGCCGGGCGAAAAACCTGCAAAATTCATAATTTAACACTGTTCCACCGGGGAAGGCGCATAAACTGGTTCTGGTTGACAGTCCGTTGACGGATGTGCTATAATTTTTTAAAATATAACATGGAGGCATTCTATGGTATATAATGACATTAAGTTCATCCTTCCCCATTTCTGCTTTCGCGGAACGTATCGGGACGCGGTGGAACTGACCAGTGGAAACATCAATAACACCTACCACCTCACCTTCCGAAACAAGGGCGAGGATGTGCATTATACCCTGCAGCATATTAATAAATACGTATTCAAGCATCCGGTGGAGGTCATTGAAAATATCAGCCGGGTAACTTCCCATCTGGCCCGCACTTATGAAAGCCTGGGCGAAGACCCCGAACGCCACGTATTGCAGCTGATTCCCACCCGGGAAGGGGACTTTCTGCATCAGGATCAGCAGGGAAATTACTGGCGGGCCTACGGCTTTATCACCGGCGCGGTGGCTTACGACGCGCCCCGGAAGGACGCGCACATCTTTGAGACGGGCCGGGCCTTCGGTCAGTTCCAGCGGCTGCTCAGCGATTTTCCGGCGGAACAGCTGCACGAAACCATTCCGGATTTTCACAACACCACCCGGCGGTTTTATAATTTCGTGGCTTCCGTGGCGGCGGATCGTGCGGGACGGGTGGCCGGCGTGGAGGACGAAATCGAGTTCTTCTTTGAGCGCCGGCGCATGATGGGCAGCATCGTGAAGATGCTGGAAAAGGGGGAAATTCCCTATCGAGTGACCCACAACGACACCAAGATCAACAACATCCTCATCGACCAGGACACCGATAAGGCCCTGTGCGTCATCGATCTGGACACAGTAATGCCCGGCTCCTCGCTGTATGATTTCGGCGACGCCATTCGCTTCTGCGCTTCCACCGCCGCCGAGGACGAACCGGACATCTCGAAGATTTCTCTGGACATGCGTGCCTTCCGGCTGTTCACCGAGGGATTCCTTTCCGAAACCAACGGATTTTTGACGGAGGAGGAATTGCGGAACCTGCCCCTGGGCGTGCTGGTCATCACCTGCGAACTGGCCATGCGCTTTTTGACGGACTACATGGACGGCGACATTTACTTCAAGGTGCGCTCTCCGGAGCACAATCTGGTGCGCACCCGGGCGCAGATGGCGCTGCTTGAGGACATGGAGGCCAAATACGACGACATGTGCCGCATTGTGGAAGAGCTGATCGGCCGATAAAGCAGTATACAAAAACGGACGTTCCCTGAATGAAGGGGAGCGTCCGTTTTTGATGGAAACAGGTCAGTCGCCCGGGAAGATGACGCCCATTTTCCGGCGCATCTGGAAAATCAGGTTCATGAGGAACGCCGTTTCTTCCAGGGGCATCACGGGCGATTCCGTTTCGTCCCGGGCGATGCAGGCCGCAGCGTGTTCAAACTGATGATGATGGCCCTCGGTTTCCGGCGGGAAGACGAATTCCTTTCCGGCGAAGATAAAGCTCGTGGCATGCCAGAAATCCGGAACCTCCACCAGGCCCCGGGTGGTGAAGATGCGCATGCGGCTGTCGCCCTCCACATCTACCCCGGCCATGCACTGGCAGGTGGCTTCCCCGAAGCCCAGCTGCATGCAGACGCGCCGATCCACCCCGCTGGGGGCCAATACCCCGGAAACCTGCCAGCGATCCGGCCGGCCCAGGAGCATGCAGCAGACGGACAGCGGATAGACCCCCACGTCCATCAGCGCGCCGCCGCCCAGGGCGGGATCGTACACCCGGCTGGCGGGGGTATAGGGATAGGCATAGGAAAAGTTCGCGTCGATATGGCGGATTTCCCCCAGTTCGCCGGAATCGAGCATTTCCTTCAGCCGCCCCATGGCCGGGAGAAACCGGGTCCACATGGCTTCCATGAGGAAAAGTCTCTCCTGCCGGGCGCAGGCGATCATTTCCCCCGTCTCCCGGGGATTCATGGCGAAGGCCTTTTCACAGAGCACGTGCTTTTTATGCCCCAGGGCCAGAAGGGTATGGGCGTGATGGAGGTTATGGGGCGTGGCGATGTAGACCAGGTCCACCTCCGGGCACTGAACCAGTTCCTCGTAGCTGCCGAAGGACAGGGGCACGCCGTATTTTTCCGCCTCCGTCCGGGCGCGGGCAGCGTCTCGGGCCGCAAGGGCTGTCAGTTTGCAATGGGCTGCATTGGGCAGATCCGTCATGACCCGGTGAAAAATGCTGCCCAGGCCCATGATTCCCACGCGCAGTTGATGCATGTGATTGTCCATCCTTTTTATTAATATAGAAAAATGCCGTCCAACCCATTGGGCTGGGCGACATTTTGCAAATCAGTCCGCGATGCGGCGGCCCCAGGAGAAGGCTTCTTTATAGTAGCCGGAATTCAACGTGGAAACGATTACCAGCCCCGCGCCGGAGGAGGCGTGAATGAAATAACCGCCGCCCAGGTAAATGCCGGTGTGGTCGCTGAGATCGCTGTCGGTATCGTTGGTGTTGAAGCAGACCATATCGCCCCGCTTCAACTCGGAGATCTTGGAAATCTTGGTGTAGGTATCGTCATAACCCTGAGAATAGGCGCTGGATTCCACGTCAAATTTCGCGGCGGAAAAGGCATACCGAACCAATCCGGCGCAATCGAAGGTGGTGGGCGCTTTGGGGTGCGCGGAATACTTTTTGCCCAACTGGAATTGAGCCACATAGATGACGTATTCCAGCTTCTGAGCCTCGGTAAGAGAGGGGCTATAACGGCTGACGGTAGATTTATAGGCCGCGGGCATCTTTACCCGATAATCGTCGTCCACCGGATCGTCGTTGTCATCGGAGGGCTTGAGGGTCTTCGGGGGCGTCTGCTTGGGCTTTTCCAGGGAAAGGTTGTTCTTGTAGACGTAGCCGGTGATTTTTCCGCTTTTGTTCTGCACCATGAAAAAGTCGCCGCTTCGGCCGGCCAGATAGCAGAGGGTGCCGGTGGCCACGGTGCCCAGTTTTTTGGAGGAGGAAGAAGCCTCCTTATAGACCGTGGTAGAGCGGTTGGTATAAACCTTCAGACGGTTGACCCGCACCAGGTCGCTGATGCGGGCGTAGCCGGTGTAGCCCTTATAGCTGATCCTGGCCCAGGAGCTGTTGCTGGCCACCACCACGAACTTGGTGCCCTTTTTCAGGGAGCCCAGTTTTTTGCTGCTGACAGAGGCCTTTTTGTATACGGGCATGCTGCTGGAATAGACCTTGGCGTCAAAAGAAGCCAGGGCGCTGGTCGCCAGGGACATCAGCGCCAGGCAAATGGCCATCACCCGCGTCAGGTGCTTACGCAAGCCGCCCTTGGAAGTCTGGTTCATAAATGTTCTCCTGCCTTTCGGCGATTTTTCATGAACCCATTATATCCCATTTTTCGGAAAATTGCAACCTGGGGCGCGGGCGCGGGAAATTTACGAAATTTTATGGAGCAAATTGAAGTCGATAGCGGCGGAAACCGGCATCCAGTACATGGCGTAGGAAGCCGAAGCGCCCACGGTGAGCCCCGCCTGATTGATGGAGGGGTTCAATATTTCGCTGCCGGGGAGCACCTGGCGCACCTTCTCCCGCACCTTGGGGGCGTCGCTTTCGTGGGCGGAATCCACCACCAGCATCTGCCGTTCCCCGTCCTGCAGGCGGCAATCGATGACGGCCACGATATGCCCCACCCGCAGATTGCACATGGCGCAGCCGCCGGCGGAGAGGGTCTGCCAGAGCTGCTCATGATCGTTGACCAGGCCGTCGCCGTCGTAGCGGAAGCCGTATTTTTCCGCCAGCCCCGCCTTTGTCAGCCCCGCCAGCAGCGCGGGACGATCGGTGCCGTCGTCTCCCCGGCCGCCGCAGGAACAGGAGAAATCCGCCAGGGCATTCACGTCCGCCTCCAGGCCGCACATGCGCTGGATGACCACTGCCAAAGAGAAAATGCCGCAGCCGGCGGAATGCAGGTTGGAACCGTTGTTCTGATATTCATAGGGATGCGTCCAGCCCTTATGGGACTGGTTGAAAAAGCGCACGGGCTTTCCCTGATAGAGGCAGCGGCCCTCCAGGCCGGTAAATTCCACGGGAAGCTTCATCTTTCGTCCTCCTCGATTTCCGGAATGCGGCGAATGGCCGGATCCAGGAAAATATCGTTTTCGTCGGTGCTGTGAGTGGAAAATTCGCTGACCACCGCCCCCTCGGGGCCGGCCTGGAACCAGTGCCAGGTATCCGGAAGCAGGGTGTACTGCATGCCCGGGGTCAGGATGATCTCATGGAATACGTCGTATACGCCCTTCGGCGGCTGCGTCGCCGGAGCGGCGGCAGCGGGGCCGGAGACATAGACATACACCGTGCCCATGCGGCAGCGGAAGGTCTCCTCCTTGCCCGGACGGCCGTTTACGGTGGGATGCCGGTGCTGGGGGCAGGTCTGGCCGGGGAAAAGCACCATTTCCTTGGCGCAGACCCGGTCGGTATTGACGTAAGTAATCAGCTCAAGGCCGGTATGTTCCAGATCGTTCAGGCCGAAATCCGCCACTTCGATGGACTGGATTTCTTTCGGCGTCAGGGCGATATGCGCCCTTTCAAAATAGGCTGCCGCCCGCATCTGGGCTTTTCGGATTTCGGAGCGTTTCATAGAATTCCGCCTCCTGTATGGGATGAGTATTATTATACATCGTTCCGAAAAAACGCGCAATGGTTCTATGCTTTTTTGAAAAAATATGGTATAATGCCGGCAGACAGGAATCCCAAAGAAAGGGAGGAAAACCAACATGGCAAATTTCCCTGCACGGTTGGAAGCCCTGAAACGCCAGGTGGGTGGCAACCGGGAAAAAATGGATTTTGAATGGACCTTTGGCGCGACCCGGGAGGAGCGCATGCACGTGACCCCGCCGGGACGGCCGATTATCCGGATTCTTTCCGAGCTGAATTTCGCCATCCAGCTTTCCGCAGAAAACGGCGGAAAGTTCGACGCGGAAATCGAACGGGCGCTGACGCATCTGGAGGGCGCTATGGCCCGGGACGGCGTTCTGACCCGCAGCGCATGCCTGGGCGCGGAACAGGCCCTGCTGCCCATTTCCCCGGCGGCGAAGGAATATGAGGTGATCTTCGCCTCCCACGCCCACATCGACATGAACTGGATGTGGGGATGGCAGGAAACCGTGGCGGCCACCATCGCCACCTTCCGCACCGTGCTGGACATGATGCGGGAATATCCGGAGTTTACCTTCTCTCAGTCTCAGACCTCGGTGTACAAGATCATCGACGACTACGCCCCTGAGATGAAGGAAGAGATGCTGCAGCGCATCGCCGAGGGACGCTGGGAAGTCACCGCCGCGGCATGGGTGGAAACCGACAAGAACATGCCCGACACCGAATCCCTGATTCGCCACATCGAATACACCCGGAATTATCTGGAAGAGCACTGGGGCATTTCCCGGGAAAAGCTGAACCTGGACTTCTCCCCGGATACCTTCGGCCACAGCCGGTTCGTGCCGGAAATCAACACCTTCGGCGGCGTGAAGTACTATTATCACTGCCGCGGATTGCAGGATGATCTGACCCTGTACCGTTACAAATGCCCCTCCGGCGCGGAAATTTTGATGTACAAGGAGCCCTACTGGTACAACAGCGGCGTAACGCCGGACTGTGGCACGGGCATTTTCGGCCTGTCCAAGCGCTGCGCAGGGCTGAAGACCGGGCTGATCGTTTACGGCGTGGGCGATCACGGCGGCGGACCTTCCCGACGGGACATCGAGCGGGTTCTCGAAATGCAGGGCTGGCCGGTATTCCCCACCATGAAATTTGGCACCGTGCGGGAATATTTTGCCAAGGCGGAAGCGGTGCGGGAAAAGCTGCCCGTGGTGGATCACGAGCTCAACGCCATTTTCGCCGGCTGCTACACCACCCAGAGCCGCATCAAGCGGGGCAATCGGAAGACCGAGCAGGCGCTGCTGGACGCGGAAAAGCTGGCGGCCTTCCGGACCATGGCGGACGGAACGCCCGCTCCCACCGGGCGGCTGGAAAAGGCCTGGCAGGGCGTGCTGTTCACCCACTTCCATGACATTCTCACCGGTTCCTGCGTGCAGGAGAGCCGGGAACACGCCATGGGTCTGTTCGCCGATTCGCTGGCCCATGCCCAGCAGACGCAGTCTGCTTCCGCCACGGCCCTTTCCCGCATGACGGATACCTCCGCCTTCCTGTCCGACGAGGACATTCGCTTTACCCAGGCAGAAGGCGCGGGCGTTGGCTTTGGCATTTCCAACCATTCCGGCGTGCCCAACCCCGAACGCAGCGCCGGCAAGACCCGCATTTACACCGTGTTCAACAACGCCCCGGTGGCCAAGCGCGAATGCGTGGAGCTTACCGTATGGGATTACACCGGCGATCTGCGGCGGCTGGAGGCGGTGGACAGCCAGATGAATCCTTTGCCCCTGGAGCTGCTGGATCGAGAGATGCAGACCTATTGGGATCACCGGTACGTGCGGGTGCTGGTGAAGGTGGAAGTGGCGGCCATGGGTTACGCCACCATCGCCCTGCGGGAGAAGCCCGTGACGGACTACCCCACCTTCTACCTTTCCGCCGAGCGCACCGAATCGCCCAAGGGTGATATTACCCTGGAAAACGAGTTTTTGCGGGCGAAAATCGACGGCCGCAGCGGCATGCTGCTGTCGCTGGTGGACAAAACTACCGGCAAGGAACAGCTTTCCGCCCCGGCGGGGCTGTGCGTGGTGGACGCAGAAAAGGCCACCAGCGACGCGTGGAAGATCGGCCGCTATCTGGGCGTAACGCCTGTGGATCACACCCTGCGCATGGAGCCCATAAGCGGCAATTTGCGGCATGGCGTGTGCATGGAGCACCAGATGCTGCATTCTTCTGTGAAGACGGAAGTGACCCTGGAGGAAGGCGCCCGGGCCCTGAAGTACTCCTTCAGCGTGGACTGGAGCGAGGCCGCCTCTCAGAGCAAGACCCATCCGGTGCTGATTTACCGCATGCCCCTGAAGGACAAGGCGGAGCAGGTGCTGATGGACGTGCCGGCGGGCTGCGCCGTGCGCACCGCCCGGGCCATGGATCTGCCCGGACTGAGCTTCGCGGCGGCGCTGACGGGAGAAAAGGTTCCCTATATCGTCACCGATTGCAAGTACGGATATCGTCTGGATCGCAGCGAACTGATCGCCACCCTGATCAACACCGCCGGCGGCCCGGATCCCTATCCGGAGCGGGGCATTCACGCCATTGAGCTGTATCTGGGCGTGGAAAAGGCCGACGAGAAGGTGATGAAGGAAACCGCCGCGGCGCTGATTAAGCCCATGTTCGGCATTCCCTGCGCCGCGCATCCTGGCAAGCTGCCCATGAACGGCGCGTTTCTGGATTTCCGGGGGGACACCGCGGTGCTGGATTCCTTCTCCTGGGCAGACGGCGCTTACCGGGCGAGGATTTCCGAAATGTGCGGAAAGGGCTGCAAGGTCACCCTGGCCCTGCCCGCCAACATCACCGAGGCGACGCTCACCGACCTGGAAGGCCACGAAATCGGCGCGGCGGAAATTTCCGGCGACTGCGTTTCCTTTGAAATTGGCGCGTACCGTCTGGCACAGCTGAATTTGAAGTAAAATCCGCGTGACAACCACAAGCGTCGTCCCGTTGCGGACGGCGCTTTTAACACGAATGCCTTGAAGCGCGGGCAAATTCGTGCTATGCTATTGCATATCAATTCCATTCGGGAAGGATTTTCCCGGGCGAGAAAAAGAAAAGGGTGTTTTACATGGCAAATCTCACGATGGACAAGCTGGTTGCCCTTTGTAAGAACAAGGGTTACATCTTCGCCGGCAGCGAAATCTACGGCGGCCTTGCAAATACATGGGATTTCGGCCCCCTGGGCGTGGAATTCAAAAACAACATCAAGAAGGCCTGGTGGAAGAAATTCGTGCAGGAAAGTCCCTACAACACGGGCCTGGACTGCGCCATTCTCATGAACCGGGAAGTGTGGGTCGCCTCCGGTCACGTGGGCGGCTTCAACGACCCGCTGATGGACTGCAAGGCCTGCAAGGCCCGCTTCCGCGCGGACAAGCTCATTGAGAACTTCACCGGCGGCCAGGAAACCGGCGACGGCTGGACCAATCAGGAACTGGAAGACTACATCGCCAGCCACGACATCGTATGCCCCGTGTGCGGCAAGAAGGACTTCACTGGCATTCGCCAGTTCAACCTGATGTTCAAGACCCATGCGGGCGTGACCGAGGATTCCGTAAACGAGCTGTATCTGCGGCCTGAAACGGCGCAGGGCATTTTCGTGAACTTCCAGAATGCGATGCGGACCACTCGGAAAAAGCTGCCGGCTGGTATCGCCCAGATCGGTAAGAGCTTCCGGAACGAGATTACCCCAGGCAACTTCATCTTCCGCGTGCGGGAATTCGAGCAGATGGAGCTGGAGTTCTTCTGCAAGCCCGGCGAGGATCTGGAATGGTTCGAATACTGGCGCGCTTTCTGCCGGGACTGGCTGCTGAGCCTGGGCATGAACAAGGAGCATCTGCGGCTGCGGGATCATGAAAAGGACAAGCTGGCCTTCTATTCCAAGGCCACCACGGACTTCGAATATCTGTTCCCCTTTGGCTGGGGCGAACTGTGGGGTGTGGCAGACCGCACGGATTACGACCTGAAGCAGCATTCCGAGCATTCCGGAAAGGCGCTGGAATATCTGGATCCCACCACGGGCGAGAAGTTCATCCCCTACTGCGTGGAGCCTTCCGTGGGCGTGGAGCGTCTGGTGCTTTCCTTCCTGTGCGACGCTTACGACGAGGAGGAGCTGGAGGGCGGCGACGTGCGCACGGTGCTGCATCTGCATCCGGCCCTGGCCCCTATCAAGTGCGCGGTGATGCCCCTGCAGAAGAACAAGCTGGGCGACAAGGCCAAGGAGATTTACGGCGAACTGGCCAAGCACTTCATGTGCGAATACGACGAGACCGGCTCCATCGGCAAGCGTTATCGCCGCCAGGACGAGGCCGGCACGCCCTTCTGCGTGTGCGTGGACTTCGACACCGAAACCACCGGCAACGTCACGGTACGCGACCGCGACACCATGCAGCAGGAAATCGTTCCCGTGAAGGATCTGGTGAAATACATCGAGGACAAGTGCTTCTTCTGATAAGACAGTTAAGAGGAACAGCAGTTTGATCTGCTGTTCCTCTTGTATCATTTGATTTCGTGTGACAAGATAGAAACAGATCGATAAATTTGAACTTGCGGGTGGTTGAAATAATAGGAATATATGATTGCTTTGGATATGGTGCAGGTTATGATGTATCTTTTGAAGAAAGATATAGATTGATAAAAAATGCCGGCTTCGACTGTGTAATGTTATGGTGGAGTGATAAATTTGGCAGAGGCAATGGATATCAAGAAGATGTTCATCTGGCAAGGAATGCAGGACTTAATATAGAAAATATTCACACTCCGGTGCATGAACAAAACTGTTTGTCAATGGATAATCTGGATGGAAGCAGCGTTTTCTAAACATATTGTCAGTGCGTAATGGATTGTTATAAATACAATATCCCAACAATGGTGATTCATTTGCCTGATGACGAGCACATTATAAATGATTTGGGCATTCAAAGATTAGAAAATATTATTCACCTGGCTGAAGATAAGAATATTCAAGTTGCGTTTGAAAATTTGAATAATATTTGTAATTTGAACCGGGTGCTGAGTACATTTGAATCTAAAAATGTAGGATACTGTTATGACAGCTGTCATCATGTAAATTATGCGCCTGACGATGACTTGATAAAACGATATGGGAATCGGTTAATGGCATTACATTTGCAGGATAATGGAGGAAAGCACAATCAACATCAGCTGCCATTTGATGGAAGCATAGCGTGGGCACAGGTTATGAAAAAGATAGCTCATAGCGGCTATCAAGGCACTACAAGTTTGGAACCCATGAATTGGGACTATGAGCATCTATCGATTCAACAGTTTTTAGATTTGGCATATCAGCGGGCAAAGAAACTGGATGAATTAAGAACAATAGAATTTGTCTAAGCGATATTGATCTATTATTCAAAAAGGCTGCAACGCCCTCTCAGTCACCTGCGGTGACAGCTCTCCCAAAGGGAGAGCCAAGGGTCTGCTCCCCCGTTAGATAGCATGCGGTGACACTCTCCCAAAGGGAGAGCCAAGGGGTCTGCACCCCGTGTTATATAGCATGTTGGCATGAGAAATGGAGCGTATCTGTACCGATACGCTCCATTAACTGTTTTACGACCGCCCATCAAAATCGGGTCGTCCGTTTTTCCATGTTCAGGATCAGATGACTTCCAGAAAATCCTTATCCCCCAGGGGCGGGAATTTTCCGGTGGGCAGAAGCTGATACCAGAAGGCCACGGAGGAAATATCGTCCTGCAGGGGCAGATAGCGTCCGCCTTCCCGCCAGCCCAAGGCCTGAATGGTAACCTTCAGGTCATGCTCGAAGCAGACCGGGTCGTTCAGGTGCCAACGATACATGCCGAAGCGCATCTGGCTGCCATAGAGGCGGTTGGGTTCGACGACCTGCAGGCCGGTATACGGCGAGGAGAAGGGCAGATAATGATCGTGAGAGACGGGATCCTCAAAATCATAGGAGCCGCAGAAATAATCCTCGGTGCCGGTGCCGCAGATGGTGGGATATTCGCCGTCGTCATCGATGAAGAACTTGATTTCGCCCTCGCCCCACCAGCCGTTGTTATTCACGCCCCAGGCCAGATAGGTGCCCACGTAATGGCCGCGGCCCTGCACGCCGTCCAGAATCACCACGTTTTCCTTATAAGGAAGGGGGTTCACCCGGCGGAACTGGGCGTGGAAATAGGCGCAATCCTCCGGCACAGACTGGAGGGTGTAATCGATCTGATAGTAAATGGTCATGGGCTCTTCCCCGCGGTTTTCCAGGGTGATGCGGGCGCGGCTGCGGAAGGGCATGTCCCAATAGCAATTCAGGCCGCTGCCGGGATTGACGCACACGGGCAGGGAATTGATCTGCATATACTGCTGCCAGCCCATGCAGAAGAAATCGCCGATGGGGCATTCCACGCTGGGGGTTTCCTGATCGTCCCAATACATGCGCAGAATGCCGTTGCGCCACTTCTGGGTGACGGTGCACCAGATATGCCGGATGACGCCCTGGTCGTGGATATCCGCCATGGTGAAGGTCTCGCCGGGGGCGAGCACTACGTAGGGATTGACCTTCCAGCCGGTACCCAGGTCGCGGGCGGCCCGTTTCGCGCTGCCCTGCTCCAGGGGCGTTGCGCCGCCCTTGCCCTTTTCGCCGGTGAGATTTTCCGGGGAAATGGATCGGGTGCGCAGATTCAGCGGTCGGGTAAAATCAAAAAACATAGAAACAACCTCCCTCAGGTTATTTGAATTCATAGGAAAGAACCAAACCGTAGGTGGGGTCATAATACCAGGAGGCGATGTACCGATCGTTTTCGACAGTGCGCTGGCTCTCGTCGCCATAGCCCGCCATGGAGAGGAAATCGTCGTCGAAGCCCAGATCTTTATTGATTTGCTCGATGGCCTGGCAGGCGGCGTTATGGGCGGCGATGGAATCCTCCGCATCTTCCGGATAGACGATCAGGCTGATTTTCGAACCGTCCTCAGACAGAAGGCACCAGTTTTCCCCGCGATAATCGGGATACAGTTTTCCGAAATCCTTTTTGCCATGGGGCAAGAGCACCAGCACGATGGCCGCCGCCACCAGTACCGCCAGAACGATCAGGACGGCCAGCAGCGCCTTTTTCCCGGAACCGGTGCGCTTTCCAGCGCGTTTCTTCGGCTTCGATACGGGCGGCTTCTTCTCTTCTACAGACAACTTCTTCGCCGGAGCCAGGGGCGTGCCACAGTGATTGCAGAAACGCGCGTCGGGCTGCTGCACCTGTGCACCGCAGGCCGGGCAAAAGGACACGCGAGGGCTGTTTGGTGCGGAATTCTGGGTTGCTTTCATCGAAATCCCTCCATTTTTATGTAAAAACAGGTCTCCCCTTGCCCGAAGGCGATGCAACTATCGGGTTTACTTCAGTTTATAGAGCACTTCCAGGCCGTTATCCGGATGGTAGCTCCAGGTGATTTCGTAATCGTCGTTGGAAGCGCTCTGGCGGCCGTCGATGGAGCGGGTCTGCTGCATTTCCTGAGCGACGCTGTCATTGAAGCCCAGTTCCCGGTTGACCTTCTCGATGGCGTCCATGGCCTCGATGCTGTCCACGCCAAAGTAATCGTCTTCATTGTCGGGATTGGTGTCCAGGCTCATCCAGGAGCCGTCTTTGCCGATTTCGCACCAGTTATTCCTGGCAAGATCCGCGTACATATCGCGGAAATTCTTCTTTCCGCCGCCGCAGAGGCAGATAATCAGCACCACGATGGCGGCGACCACCACAACGGCCGCGGCCACAAGGATGCAGAGCTTCTTATGGGCAGCAAAGAAGTTGGGCTTTTTCTCTTCCGGCGTGACAAAAGACACGTCGCTGCCGCATGTGCCGCAGAACTTCTGGCCCGGCTTCACTGCCGCGCCGCAATTGGGGCAAATGCCCTTGGCGACAGACACGGTTTCGGAATTCTGATTGTTTTCCATGGAAATCGTCCTCCAAATTGCAAAGAGGCGTGCGCCACAAATGCAACGCACGCCTGTAATGGAAAATTACTTACCCAGCACCTTCTTGGCGGTGGCGGCAACGTTTTCGGCAGTGAAGCCGAATTCCTTGAACAGAACCTTGTAAGGAGCGGAAGCGCCGAAGTGATCCAGACCGATCACAGCGCCGTCCAGGCCAACGTACTTATGCCAGCCGAAGGTAGCGGCGGCTTCCACGGCCACGCGGGCACGCACGGCTTTGGGCATAACGGATTCCTTGTATTCCTCGCTCTGAGCATCGAACAGCTCGAAGGAAGGCATGGAGATGACGCGGGCGTCGATGCCTTCGGCCTTCAGCGCGGCCTGAGCTTCTACGCACTGCTCCACCTCGGAACCGGAGGCCATCAGCAGGCAGTCGGGCGTCGCCTTTTCGGAATCGGACAGGATATAGCCGCCCTTGAGCGCGTCCTTGCCGGACTTCTCGTACAGGGGCAGATCCTGACGGGTCAGCACCAGCGCCACGGGATGATGCTCGGTCATGGCGGCGTACCAGCCGGCAGCCACTTCCTTGCTGTCCGCGGGACGGAACACGATCAGGCCGGGAATGGCACGCAGGCCGGCCAGGTGCTCGATGGGCTGATGGGTGGGGCCGTCTTCGCCGACGCCGATGGAGTCATGGGTCAGCACGTAGGGCACGCCCAGGTTCATGATGGAAGACATGCGCATGGCATTCTTCATGTAATCGGAAAATACGAAGAAGGTGGCGCAGTAGGGGCGCACGCCGCCGTGGAGCTTCATGCCGTTGCAGATAGCGGCCATGGCATGCTCGCGTACGCCGAAGTGCATGTTGGCGCCTTCGGGAGTCTCGGCGGAGAAGTCGCCCTTGCCCTTCATGTTGGTCTTGTTGGAGGGAGCCAGGTCAGCGGAACCGCCGATCATGTTGGGGATGCGCTCGGCCAGGCGGTTGATGACAACGCCGGAGGAAGCGCGGGTGGCGGACTTGCCTTCGAACTTCCAGAAGTCTTCATCGTTCAGCAGATCCACGGGCAGCTCGTCGGAGAACCAGGTATCCCACTCGGCCTTCATTTCGGGATAGGCCTTGAAGTAGGCTTCCAGCTTCTCGTCCCAGGCCTTTTCGGCGGCCTTGCCGCGCTCCTGGGCCTTGGCGGTCTCTTCGTAAACCTCAGCGGGCACGCCGAAGGGCTCGGTGCAGGGCCAGCCCAGGTTCTTCTTGGTGGCGGCCAGATTCTCTTCGCCCAGAGGTTCGCCATGAGAGGAGGCCATGCCTTCCTTGGGAGAACCGAAGCCGATCTTGGTGTGGCACACGATCAGGGTGGGCTTGTCGGACTTCTTGGCCAGGGTGATGGCGGCGTTGACCTGGCAGTAGCAGTTGGCGTCCGCCACATCGATCACGTTCCAGCCATAGGCGCGGAAGCGGGCGGGCACGTCCTCGCGGAAAGCGATGTCAGTGTTGCCTTCGATGGAGATTTCGTTGTCATCGTACAGGGCGATGAGCTTGTTCAGCTTCAGGGTGCCGGCCAGAGAGCAGGCTTCGTGAGAGATGCCTTCCATCATGCAGCCGTCGCCCAGGATGCAATAGGTGTAATGGTTCACCACGTCGTAGCCTTCGCGGTTGAACTTAGCGGCCAGGTGCTTTTCAGCGATGGCCATACCAACGGCGTTGGCGATACCCTGGCCCAGAGGACCGGTGGTGGTTTCTACGCCCACGGTGTGGCCGTATTCGGGATGGCCAGGGGTCTTGGAGCCGAACTGACGGAACTGCTTGAGATCTTCAATGGTCAGGCCGTAGCCGAAGAGGTGTAAAAGGCTGTACATCAGCATAGAGCCATGGCCGGAGGACAGCACGAAACGGTCGCGATCCTTCCAGTGAGGATCCGCGGGGTTATGCTTCATCTGCTTGCCCCATACGGCATAAGCCATGGCGGCGGAACCCATGGGCATTCCGGGATGGCCAGACTTGGCTTTCTGCACCGCTTCCGCAGACAAAATGCGGATGGCGTTTACAACCATCTGTTCGTTGTTCATGTTAGACATCTCCTTAGCATTTTAATACCAAGTTTATACGATTATTATACCACATCTTCTGCGGATAACAAAGGTGTTTTTCCCAATTTTAGCACAACTATGCGCAATCAATCACCTTTTTCAGGGGCGCAAGGTCGATTTTCGGCGCGTCGGAGAGCAGCGCGTACAATTCGGAAAGAATTTTCCGCACGCCGCCGGGCACGTCGCTTTCGGCGTTGAGCACCATGGTGGCCTTTTCGTGAACGGACATGCGCAGTTGGAAAAAGGCGTTTTCCACCCCGTCTTCCAGATTGAACAGAATCCGAACGCCCTCCCGGCTGTCGGTGGCCAGCCGCCAGGCGGGGTTGTCCAGGGTATGAGAAAGCACGGTTTCGATGACGGAGCGGGCCACGGGCAGGGGCTCCTCGTCCTGAATGCGCAGGCGAATCTCCGTGGATTCCACCGGTTCGGCCAGGTCGTCGATGAGCCCGGACAAGGTCTTGCCGCAGCGCTTCAGGTCGTAGGCCTCGCAGATGAGCCAGGTGGCCATGTAAAGCCCATCATCCAGGAATTTGTTATCCCGGAAGGCGGTGTGACCGCTGGTTTCGATGGCCAGGGGGCAATCGATGCCCTCGTCGTTGAGGCGTTTGGCTTCCTCGATGACGTTGCGGCTGCCCCGGCGGAACCGGTAATGTACGCCGCCCCACTCGCTGATGAACCGGGAAAGGCCGGAGGAGGTGACCGAATCGGTGACGATGGTGGCGCCGGGGTTTTTATCCAGCAAAATGGCGGCGATCAGGGCGATCAGGCGGTTTCCGGAAAGCACTTTACCGGCGTGATCCACCAGAGTGGCCCGGTCGCAGTCCGTATCCAGCAGAACCCCCAGATCCGCCTCTTCTTCCTGCACCCGCCGGGTAAGTAGAGCAAGGGGCGTTTCGCCGGGCTGCTTTTCGGGGGCCTGGCCGCCGTGGAAGCCGTAGCTGCCCCAGGTTTCTGCGCCCAACTCCTCCAGAAAGCCGGCGTAGAAGCCACCCGCTCCGCCGGAAGCGTCCACGATCACGTGCAGGCCCAGCAGCGGCCGCAGCGCGTCGTCTTCCAGCTTTTCGTGGGCCATGCGGTTCAGGCCCTCGGTGTAGGCGCGCATGGGGTCCACCGGCGTGACCAGCCGCTGGGGCAGATGCAGCCCCTGAGCGGCGGCGAGGATTTCTGAAAGGTCTTCCGCCGAGGGAAGGCCCAGAGAGGAAGACAGGCGAATCTCCCCCACCCCCGCGCCGGCGTGGCTGCCCACGATCATCATGGCGCCGTTGGCCCGGCGGCCTTCCCAGGAAAGGGTGTTAAAAAGGGCCGGCGCGGCGCACATGCCGCAATCCAGAATATCGCAGTCCGCCGCCGTGAGTCCGCGAATGACCGCGGCGGAAAGGCGCTTCAGGGTGGGGCGGTTATCCCGGCCCACGGAAAAGGTCAGCTTATCGGGGGTGGTTTCCAGCTTTTCGGCCAGCCACTGGGCGCAGGCAAAGCCGAACCGGGCGGCAAATTCGTCGGTCAGGTCGCTTTCACTGCCGCGGATGCCGGCGCCGCTGAGCAGCTTTCGCCAATCTGGATTCATACGTTTCCTCCTTCTTCACATTTCAGTTGGGAAAGGCATCGATACAGGGGAATCAGTTTTTCGAAGCCCTGCTGAATTTCTTCGGCCAGGGCCGGGGATTTGATCAGCGCAAAATCCCGCAGATCCTTCTGCACATAGAAGCCCTTCAGCGGATACCAGGGCCGGGCCTCCGGCGGCAGGGTATCGGGAACGGCCATGCGCTTATAGGCGTTGGCGTGCAGGACAAATTCCGGCGAAAGCGCCCGCCAGATGGCGAGGAATTCCTCTGGTTCCGCGGCCAGACGGCGACGGAAGGCGTTCATCAGCGGGCGATTATCCCGGTAAAAGCCCAGACCGTAGGAAGCGCCGTCGCAGCTCATGTCGAAATAGGCACTGAGGGCGACGCCGCTTTCCACCTCCGGCCGGCGGAAGGCCAGCCAGATGTAATCCCGATAAGGGGATTTATCGTTGGAAAAGCGGATATCCCGATTGATGCGGGAGACCACCCGGTTGGGGCGGCGCTCCATGTCCGGGTCCATTTTTTCGATGGATTCCGACAGGCTTTCCGCCAGGGCCAGCGCCGGCTGACGCACGCTGCGCAGATACCAGTCATGATTTTCCTGAAAGAATTCCCGGTTGTTATTGAAACCGATGGCCATGAAAAATTCAAAGGTTTCGTCTGAAAATCCGTTAAACATCGTTTCCTCCGCGCTTTGCGGCAGGGGTCGCGCCGCGTTTTGCACTGTTTTTCTTCCTGCGGATTTTTTGCATTTTCCAATTCCGGCGATCCCGGTCGTGGCTGACCACCAGAATGATAATCAGCACCACCAGCACGCCGCCCCCCAGGGCGATCATCCACAGATACGCGCCGTCGCCGGAAATTTCCTGAACGGGCGCTTCCGAATCCAGGCCATACAAGGAGGAAACGGACTCGGGTTCCGCGCCGGATTTGTCGATTTGAATGGACACGGGCGCGGCTTCCGCCGTGCGCAGGTTGCCCTGCGCGTCGGTATAGGCCACGGAGAACGCGAATTCGCCGTCGGCTTCCACGGGCACCAGGCAGTCCTTATAGGTGGTTTCTCCCGCGGGCACAAAGGCGAAGCGATACACCTCTCCCTGACTGCGTTCGGAGAGCACCACGTCCCGGGCGTCGGTGTTGCCGGTATTTTCCAGGGCGATTTCCACCCGGGCATAGCCGCTGCGGGAAATGACAGGAGTCAGCGCCGCGGCGGAAATATCCAGGGCAATTTCGGAAAATTCCCCGGAGAGCCCCAGCTCCACTTCCCCAGAGACCCCCACCAGCACGCTACCGTCGGCGGCGTAGCCCCGGGCGCGCACCCGATAAGCGGCGCTTTCCCGAATGGGCCAGGCGCAGGTCAGGGTGACGCTTTCCCCTTCGTGCAATTCCAGCGCGTCCGCCATCAGCGTGCCGTTGACCGCGTCCCAGAGGGAAATGTCCGTTACGTCGCCCCCTGCCGCGGCCAGGGTCACCACGCCGTTTACCGTGCCGCCCACGGGGCCGGTCTGCTTGTCCAGAGTCAGGGTCACTTCCAGAGAGGGGGACACCGGCTGCAGGGTGATCTCCTCCAGCTGCTGCTGCAGGGACGTATTTTCTCCATCCTGGGCCACACAGCTGACCCGGGCCGAGGAGCGCGTGGATTGGCTGACGGTGATCCGGTTGACAAAGGCGTGACTTTCGCCGCAGTCCAGCCGGTCCAGCCGCCGGTCGAATTCCCCATCCTGCACGCGAATATCGGTAAGGGGCACGTTGCCCGTATTGCGCACCCGATAAATCAGCAGAACGTCCGCGCCGCTGGTGACGCTGCGGGCGGGAACCTGCCGGGTAAATTCCAGGGCAGGGGCGCTCTGGCTGCGGGAAAGGGCGCATTCCACGGGATATTCCACCACGCTGCCGTCGCCGGAGGGGTCGTCGTGGGTGACGCGAAAGGACAGAAGGCCCGCATCCAGCTCTTCCTGAGAAACGCTGTATTTCCGGGTGAAGGTCTGACTGGCTCCCGCCGCCACCCGGCCCAGGGATTCCCCCTGAGCGCCGTCCGCCAGGGAAAAGCTGACGTTTTCCGCGTCGTATTCGGAAGTGTTGGTCAGTTGAAATTGCAGGGTGACCTCCCCCGGCGCCACCAGGCTGTCCGGCTGAGCGGTCAAAGAGACGTTCAATAACCGGCGCAGGGGCGGCGGCGTCGCTTCTTCAGACATGGCAAAGCCCTGCGCGCACAGAAACGCGCAGGTCAATGCCCATATCAGAATTTTTCCCAAACGGCGCATATCAGATTTTGTCCACCGTATAGGTCTCGCCGAAGGTTTCCACGGTGACCTGCTTCATCCGCTGATCTTCCACGGGACGATCCTGGAAGCCGGTCTTGGTTTCCGCCACGTGGTCTACCGCGTCCATGCCCTCGATGACCTTGCCGAAGGCGGCGTACTGGCCGTCCAGGTGGGGCGCGTCGGCGTGCATGACAAAGAACTGGCTGCCGGCGGAATCCTTCATCATGCTGCGGGCCATGGACAGCACGCCGCGGGTATGCTTCAGGGTGTTCTTCTTAAAGCCATTGGCGGAAAATTCGCCCTTGATGGAGTAGCCGGGGCCGCCCATGCCGGTGCCGGTGGGGTCGCCGCCCTGGATCATGAAGCCGGGGATGACCCGGTGGAAGATCAGCCCGTTATAGAAGCCGTCCTGCACCAGAGTGACGAAATTGGCCACGGTATTGGCCGCGATTTCGGGATACAGCTCCGCCTTGAACACGTCGCCGTTTTCCATTTCGAAGGTTACGATGGGGTTTTTCATAGTTGCGCACTCCTTTGATGGGAAATTTTATTCCCCGATTTTTTCTACGGTGTAGGTTTTGCCGGCGGTTTCCACGCGGATGGTGTCGATGACCACGTCCTCCAGGGGCTTATCGTTGGAATCCGTCTGCACGGCGGCGATTTTATCCACCTCGTCCATGCCTTCCACCACCTGACCGAAGGCGGCGTACTGGCCGTCCAGGCTCTTGGCGTCGGCGTGCATGATGAAGAACTGGCTGCCGGCGGAATCATAGTCGTTGGAACGGGCCATGGAGATAACGCCGCGGGTATGGGACAGGCCGTTTTCCACGCCGTTGGCGGAGAATTCGCCCTTGATGGTATAGCCGGGGCCGCCCATGCCGGTACCTTCCGGATCGCCGCCCTGGATCATGAAGCCGGAAATGACCCGGTGGAAGGTGAGTCCGTCATAGAAACCATCGTTGGCCAGGGTTATGAAATTGGCCACGGTGTTGGGGGCCGCCGCCGGATACAGCCGCACCCGGATGACGCCGCCGTCCTTCATGGTGATGGTGGCCACGGGGTCTTCGCTCTGAGCGTATTCGGAAACGGACTGCTGGGTGAATTCGTTCACGGAAGCGGTTTTGCCGTCATCCTTATGGGTCAGGGCGTACACGCCGCCCAGCACCGCCACGAACACCACCACGCAGCACACGGCAATCAGCAGCGCGCGCTTCATCTGTTTGGGCGACATGCCCTGGTTCTTAGTCTTCTGGTTCGCCATTAGTCTCATCCTTTCCTTCAATCACCACGGGCGTGTAGGAATAGCCCATGGTATCCACGCGAATGGTCTGAATGTAGGTCTTTTCCATGGGGCGCTGGTGACTGTCCACGGGCACGTTGGCGATTTCGTCCAACACGCTCAGGCTTTCTTCGTCGCAGACGCGCCCAAAGGCGGCGTAAAGCCCGTCGTATTCCGGATAGGAGCCCTGCAAAAGGAAGAACTGGCTCCCGGCGGAATCGTAATCGTCCTTCAGCCGGGCCATGGAAATAGTGCCCCGGGTGTGAGAAAGTCCGTTGGCATGGCCGTTTTTCGAAAATTCCCCCTGGATGGAATAGCCCGGGCCGCCGGTGCCGTCGCCGGTGGGGTCGCCGGCCTGCACCAGGCAACCCGGCAGAATCCGGTAAAACCACTGGCCGTCGTAAAATCCGGAATTGGCCAGGGTCACGAAATTGGCTACGGTATTGGGGGCCTGCTGGACGTACAATTCCAGGCGAATTTCCCGGCCGTCCTCCAGCGTAATGGTAGCCAGGGGGTTCGGCACGTTCTGATAGGGATCTTCCTTGCCGCAGCCCGCGGTCAGAAGCGCCAGCAGAACAAGCGCCGCCATCAGCGCAGCTTTCTTCATGCCTCGGGGTCCTCCAGAATCAGTGCCCGCTTCCGCTGGCACATTTCGTCCACCCGGGCGATGTACTCCTCGATGTTTTTCACGTTGGGGGCCCGTTCGATGCGCAGTTCCCGGTCGTAAATCCACTTGGTAATGGCGCCCGCCCCCAGGGCCAGCACGCTGGCGGTTTCTTCCATGTTGCCGATGTTATACAGGCAGGCCTTGCCGGGCTTGGCGTAGCCCACGTTTTCCAGGTTGCCGGCCATGTATTTCTGGCGATAGAGATAATAAGGCTGCCAGCCGCCCCGGGTCAGGGTCTGTCGGGCCAGGTCGATCATCTCCCCCGCCTGCTTTTCGTTGACCCGGGTGTGTCCACCCTCGTTCACGTGCAATTGTTCGTGGAGCCGGCTGGAGCGCTTGATGGCCAGGGAGTGCACGGTAACGCTGTCGGGGTTCAGCTCTACCACCTTTTCCAGGGTTTTCCGGAAAATATCCAGATCCTCTCCCGGCAGGCCGGCGATGAGATCCATATTAATGTCCTCAAAGCCCGCTTCCCGGGCCTGACGATAGGCGCGGACGGTATCTTCCCCGGTATGGGCGCGGCCCACTCGCCGGAGGGTTTCATCGCAGAAGGTCTGCGGATTCACGGAAATGCGGCCCACGCCGCGGCGGCGCAGCATGGAAAGCTTCTCCGGATCGATGGTATCGGGCCGTCCCGCTTCCACCGTCCATTCCACCGCCCCCGGGAACTGTTCCTGGGCCGCCGCGAGGATTCTTTCCAGATCGGCGCAGGGAATGGACGTGGGCGTACCGCCGCCTATATAGGCGGCGCGAACCTTCCGCCCCGCCCGGCGCATCATCTCTCCGCAGACGGCGATTTCGTGCAGCAGCGCATCCACATAGGGCTTTACCAGCTTGCCCTTGCCCAATTCTCCGGAAGAGAAGGAGCAATAGGCGCAGCGGGTGGTGCAGAAGGGAATACCGATGTACAGATCAAAGGCGTTTTCCGGCATTTCCCGGAGGCCTTCCTGCATCAGGCTGATGTCCCGAAGCAGCGCCGCCCGTTCCGGGGAAACGTCGTATTCCGCCGTCAGCCGCCGCATGGCCAGGTCCCGGGGCAGGCCGTGTTCCATGCCCTCGTACAACAGCCGCGTGGGGCGAATGCCCGTCAGCGCCCCCCAGGGTGGAGTGACGCCCGTCATCTGCTTCATCAGCCCGTACAGCCCCATTTTTGCCGCGCGTTTCCGCAGCCGTTTGAATTCCAGGGGCGATTGCGTGGTGATTTCCTTATGATAGGCGTACGTTTCCTCGCCGCAGCTCCACAAATCGAAAAAGTGGGCGCCGCCCTCGGCGCATTCCTGGGTAATCACCGTTTCGCCCTCGTCCGGGCTGATGGACACGTCCCCCCAGAAAAGGCGAACGACGTCGCACAGATCGGGATAAAAGATGGTCAATGGCGTTTTCAGCCAAACCGATTTCGCCGTCACCTTCGGTACCTCCTGCATTCTTCGTCAATGGTGGTGCTTTCTCCATGGCCGGGATACACCCGTACATCCCGGGGCAGCGCCAGCAGCGTCCGCAGGGAGGAAAGCAATTGATGCATGCTGCCTCCCGCCAGATCGGTGCGGCCGAAGCCCGCCTGGAACAGGGTGTCTCCGCTGAAGAGCACCTTTTCTTCTTCGCGATACAGACACACGGAACCCGGCGTATGCCCAGGGGTGTGCAACACGCGGAAGCCAAACAGGCTTTCGGGATATGCCGTACAGGCGATATGCCCCGGCTGCGGCAGGCTGGAAACCTCCGGATTGTAGGCGCTCAGGGATGCGTCCGAAAGCATGGGCGCGTCCAGCGGATGCACGTAGACCGGAACGCCCGTCCGCTTTTGCAATTCCTCCGCCGCCAGCATGTGGTCGAAGTGCCCGTGGGTCAGAAGGATGGCCTTGATTCCCCCGGCGAGCCGGGCAAGGGTCGGAAGATCGTCGCCCGGGTCGATGAGCAGTTCCCCATCGATGCAATAGGCGTTTTCCGCATAAGCGCCGCAGACAATTTTTTCAATCTTCATGATTCGTTCTTCATTCATTCGTTTTTATTGCTCAGAAGAGCCGCTTGCTGTCCAGCAGTATGGTCACCGGGCCGTCGTTTTCCAGCAGGACCTTCATATGGGTGCGGAAGCGTCCGGTTTCGGTGGGAACGCCCATTTGCACCAGCGCCTCTTTCATCTGGTCCACCAGCGGTTCCGCGTCCTCGGGCCGGGCGGCGTGGGAAAAGCTGGGCCGCCGGCCGTGCCGGGCGTCTCCCAGCAGGGTAAACTGGGAAACCAGCAATACGCTGCCCCCCACGTCCTTCACGGACAGGTTCATTTTCTCCTGTTCGTCTTCAAAAATCCGCATTCCGGCGATTTTCCCCGCCAGGAACGTCACGTCTTCCGCGGTATCTCCCTCCTGAGCGCCCACCAGCACCATCAGGCCTTTGCCGATGGCGCCCACGGTTTCGCCTTCCACGGTAACGGAGGCGTGGTTTACCCGCTGTATCACAATGCGCATGGTTTCTCCTTCCGGTTACTGAGTGACCCGGAACACTTCGTCGATGTCCGGTTTGCGCTCCAGATCGCGAATCACCTTGTCCAGCTGCTGGGTGTTTTTCACGGTGATGGTCAGGTTAATGATGGACATTTCCCGCTTATTCTTGGCGGGATGGGCGGAAATGGCCTGGACGTTGATGTTCATGGAGGCGAAATACAGGGACAGCTCCGCCAGCAGACCGTTTCGATTGACGCAATTAATGCGAATGTCCGCGTCATAGGCCGCGTCGTCATGGCTTTCCCATTCCACCTCGATGAGCCGGTCGGGCTCCACGCCGGAATCCTTCAGGTTCTGGCAATTGGCCTTATGCACGGAAACCCCCCGGCCCCGGGTAATATAACCCACGATGTCGTCGCCGGGCAAGGGCGTACAGCAATGGGCAAAGCGCACCAGCATGCCGCTTTCGCCTTTTACAATTACGCCGTTGGAATTGGAGGTGGGGATCTTCTTTTTCTGTTCGGCGTGCTGTTCCGGCGTGGGCAGTTCCGGCAGTTCGGCCTCGATCTTATGATCCTTGCGATAGCCGTCCACCAGCCGGTTCAGCACCTGCATGGTGCTCAGCCCGCCGAAGCCCAGGGCGGAATACACATCGTCCATGTTCTGGAAGGAATAGCGCTTGAACAGCGCCTCCAGATATTCCGGCTTCAGCAGCTGAGAAAGCACATAGCCCAGCCGCTTGGCCTCGTGTTCCAGCATTTCGTGGCCTTTGACGATGTTTTCTTCCTTTCCCTCCCGCTTCAGCCAGGCGCGGATTTTCGCCTTGGCCTCGCTGGTTTTCACGATATTCAGCCAGTCTCGGGAAGGCCCGTGAGAGGATTGGGAGGTCATGACCTCGCAGAAATCGCCGGTATTCAGCGTGGCGGACAGGGGCACGATGCGCCCGTTAATCTTCGCGCCGATGCAGCGGTTGCCCACGGCGGAATGAATGCGATAGGCAAAATCCAGAGGCGTCGCGCCCCGGGGCAGCGAAATGACATCGCCCTTGGGGGTAAACACGAAGACCTCGTCCGCAAACAGGTCGAATTTCAGCATTTCGCCGAAATCGCTGGCGTCGTTGGCTTCCTTCTGCCAATCCAGAATGCGCCTGAGCCAGGAGAGCTTCTCGTCAGTGGCGTCGGCCTGCTTGCCCTCTTTGTAGCGCCAATGGGCCGCGATGCCGTATTCCGCGGTGCGATGCATTTCGAAGGTGCGAATCTGCACCTCAAAGGGTTTGCCGGCGTTGACCACCGTGGTGTGCAGCGACTGGTACATATTGGCCTTGGGCACGGAAATATAGTCCTTAAACCGCCCCGGCACCTGAGGCCAGAGGGTATGCACCACGCCCAGGGCGAAATAGCAATCCTGCACGGTATTGACGATGACCCGGATGGCGATCAGGTCGTTGATCTGATCGAAGGTCTTGTTCTGGGTCTTCATCTTGCGATAGATGGAATAAAAGTGCTTGGGCCGGCCGTCGATTTCGCACTTGATGCCGGAAAGGCGCAATTGGGCCTTCAGCTGCTGGGTCACCTGGGCGATGAGCTTTTCCCGCTCCGCCCGCTTCATGCCCACCTTTTGCACCAGGTCGTAATAGCCCTTGGGGTCGATATAGCGCAGGGCCAGGTCTTCCAGTTCCCATTTAATGGTATATACGCCCAGACGATGTGCCAGGGGCGCGTAGATATCCAGCGTCTCCCGGGCGATGGGCACCTGACGTTCGGGCTTCTGGGTCTTCAGGGTGCGCATGTTATGCAGCCGATCGGCCAGCTTGATCAGCACCACGCGGATGTCCTTGGCCATGGCCAGGAACATTTTGCGCAGGGTTTCCGCCTGAGCCTCTTCCCGGGAGGCGAAATTCAGCTGCCGCAGCTTGGTCACGCCGTCTACCAGCAGCGCCACTTCGGAGCCGAACTGTTCGCCGATGACCTGAATGGTCACGCCGTCCACGTCTTCCACGCAGTCGTGCAAAAGGCCCGCCGCCACGGTGGTGGCGTCCAGCATCAGGTCGGTCAGGATAACTGCCACGGCCACGGGGTGCATAAAATACGGCTCCCCGGACAGTCGTTTTTTGTCTTTATGGGCCTCTTCGCCAAAGGCATAGGCGCGGCGGACCAGGTCCATGTCGTCATCCGGATGATAACGCCGGATGCGCTCGATCAATTCATCCGCGGAAATATAAGGTCTGTTCAGGGCGTCCGGATTGTCCATGCGTCACGCCTCCTCTTTTAGTTTCTGCGCGTTACGGAAAGCCTGGGAAGTCGCGGGGTCGATCTTTTTAAAGGGCCCCATTTCCAGCCGGAAATTTCCCGAATCCCGCACCAGATCCAAATCCATCAATATCAGTACGCAGGCCTTCAGGCAGGTTTCGCTCAACGAGCATTCGTCCGCCAGGCACATGGCGTATTGATCCAGATTTTCGGCCTTCACGGGCCGGGCCAGCATGCGCTTTGCGGCCACATAGGCCCGCCGCAGCTGGTCCACCCCCGGCAACTCCGCCGTCCATTCCGCCCGGGGAACCTGCAATTCCATGCCGCCTTCCATCCCCGGCAGGCCTGCCCAGACGACCCGCCGGTACATGGCCGGGGGCTTTCCCGGGGGCAGAATACACAGGGCGTTAAAGGCCCGGGGATCCTGGGGATAGCGGCCGAAATACACGTCCACGCCGGGGCAATGGGCCGCGGCGGCGGTGTCCCCTGCCACGATCAGCGTGCCCTGGGGCGACTGCTGCAAAAGCTGCTTCAGTTCCGCGGGCGTGATGGGCTCGCCGCCAGTGGGCCGAATGGATTTATTATAAAGCACTTCTGTTAAGAATGGGGCAAAACAGGACTCCAAATCCCCGGCAATGCCCGCTTCTCCCGCCGGCGCCCGGTCAAAGGCCTTCACTTCCAGTTCCACGGTGCTCCGCCCGGCGAAATCGTTGATCTTCGGCGCATAGGCGATCTCCAATTCCTCCGGCAGATCCCGCTTGCGATCCCCCGCCTTGAAGGCCACGGCGCGCATGTAGGTGGTGCCGTCGGTTACCCGAAGGCTCAGATGGGCCCCGGCGCTGCCGATTTGCCGGGATTCGGTCACCTTTACCCGGCTGTAGAACACCGGCGCGGGATTGCCCATGCCCGTGGGGGCAAAGGCGTCCATCAATCGCACCATGGACAGATCCAGTTCGCTGAGCTTGGCTTCCACGTCGTATTCCGTCACGGGAATATAAACCGACGGCGGTATGTTTTCTTGAAGCCAGGCTTCGAAATCCCGACGAAAATCGTCGATATCCTTGCGGCCGATGGTGAAGCCCGCAGCCTGCGCATGGCCGCCGAAGCGCAAGAAGTAATGGCTCACGGCGCTGAGGGCCTGAAAAATATCCACGCCGGGAATGCTTCGACAGGAAGCCACGCCCACGTCGTCGGAAAGGGAGATCATTACCACAGGATAGTGATATTTTTCCACCAGCCGGGAGGCGGCCAGGCCGATTACGCCGCTGTTCCAGCCTTCCCCCGCCAGCACAATGGCCCTGCGCCGGGGAAGATCGTAATTTTCCAGCTGCGCCTCTGCCCCGGACATGATCTCGGTTTCAATCTGTTTGCGCAGGGTATTTTCGGCGTTTAATTCCACCGCCAGGGCCCGGGCGCGGCCCTCCTCCTGACAGGTGAGCAATTCAAAGGCGCGTTTGGCGGAACCCAGCCGCCCCGCGGCATTGAGTCGGGGGCCGATCTGAAAGCCCAGCGCGCCGGAGGTAAAGGGCTTGCCCTCCATGCCGGAGACCTCCTGCAGTGCCTTCAGTCCCGGCCGGGTGACGCGGTTCATCCGGTCCAGACCCAGGCGGGTAATTACCCGGTTTTCGCCGGTGAGGGGCACGATGTCCGCCACGGTGGCCAGGGCGGCGATATCCGAAAATTCCATGGCCGCCTCCCGACCCAGCAGCGCCTGGGAAAGCTTCAGCGCCACGCCGCCGCCGCACAAATAGGGCTCCGGATAATCCCCGATCAGCGGATCCACCACGATACCCTCCGGAATGGCCTCGCCGGGGCGATGGTGGTCGGTGACCACCGTTTCCAGGCCCAATTCCCGGGCGATGCGGATGGGCTCGATGTTGGTGATGCCGCAGTCTACCGTCACAAGCACGTCGCACCGGGCGGCAATGGCCCGCACGGCGGTCTCGTTCAGGCCGTAGCCCTCGGTATGCCGGGAGGGCAGGTACACCTCTGGGTCCGCCCCCATGCGGCGCAGGGTGAGATAGAGAATGGAGGAGGCGCTGACGCCGTCCACGTCATAATCGCCATATACGCAGATTTTTTTCTGCCGCATCACTGCGTTTCGAATCAGTTCCGCCGCTTCGGGAATGCCCCGCAGCGCGGCGGGATCGTGCATCATGGAGGCGTCAGGACGCAAAAAGGCGCGGGCCTCTTCCGCGGAGCCGATTCCCCGGGCCATCAGCAGCCGGTGCAGCGCCTGAGGCATGCCTTCCGGACGTTCGAATTCTGTCTGCTGCGTATTTCTGGGGATGAATCTGTGCATGTGAAGCCCTCGCCTTTGAATGATAAAATGTTTTTAATATGCGAATTAGGAACCTGGCCGTAAGCGCGGTCCGATTCCTAATTCATTTCAGGGGATTATGATACTTTAGGCCTTCTTGGCGCCTTTGCGGGCGGCCTTCCGGGCGTTGATCTTATCCACCCAGGCAGCCCAGACCTGACCGCTGAGCAGCAGGGAGGAATAGGTGCCGGCAACCATACCCACGATCAGCGGGAAGGCGAATTCCCGGATGGAATCCACGCCGAAGATGAACAGGCACACCAGGGTAATCATGGTGGTGATGGTGGTGTTCACCGTGCGGCTCAGGGTAGCGGAAACGGACATTTCCACGATGTCGATCTTCGCCATCTTAGTCTGGCCGGGCTTCTTGGCGTTTTCGCGGATACGGTCGAAGATGATGATGGTGTTATTGATGGAATAACCCACGATGGTCAAAACCGCCGCAATGAAGGGGGAATTGGCCTGGAACACGCCACGGAAGAACACCATGAAGGAGCACATGATCAGCACATCGTGCACCAGCGCACCCAGCGCAACCACGCCGCTGTAGAAATCGAAGCGGATGGCAATGTACACCAGCATGCAGGCGAAGGCGATGAGCAGAGCCTTGACGGCGTTGGAAATCAGATCCTTGCCGGCCACGGCGCTGACGTGATCAATGGTGACGAACACGAAATCCGGATATTTGGCGCGCATTTCGGTTTCGATCATGTTGCGCACCTGGGTGGTCTGGCTGTCGATGGACACCAGCACCCGCAGAGAGGTTCCGGTTTCCGCGGCGGGTTCTTCAGTGGCTTCGGGCTCGGCGGTCACTTCGGGCTCGGCAGTGGCTTCCGTATCAGCGGTTTCTTCCGCAGCGGCGGTGGCCTCAGCGTCCACGGTGGCTTCGGGTTCGGCGGTGGCTTCCGCAGCGGCTTCGGCGGCCGCGTCGTAGCGCACAACCTGCAGATCGGCCACGGAATAGCCCGCGTCGGTCAGCGCGCCGGTGAGGGTATCCGCCAGACCTTCGGTATCGAAATCCGCGCCGATTTCGTATTCGGCCACGAATCCGCCCACGAACGCCTGGTCATAGCCCTTGTCGTTGGCCAGGATGCTGGTGACGGTGTGATAGACGGTCTGCTTGGCTTCCGGGAAGGCGGCCTTGACGCTGCTTGCCAGCTGGTCTTCCAGGCCGGCGGTTTCGTCCACCAGATCCAGGCGAATCTGAAGGTCGGTGAGGCTATCCTGAGCAATGCCGGACTTATCGGGGTTCAGAAGGCCCAGGGGCGCTTCGGTAGCCGCGGGTTCCTCAGTGGCTTCGGGCTCCTGGGTGGCTTCCGCGGTTTCTTCCGGAGTCTGGGTAGCTTCGGCGGCGTCGGTAGCGGCCGCTTCCGCGGTGGTTTCGGGCTCCAGCGTGGCCTCGGGGGTGGCGGCGGCCTGAGCGGCCAGCTCCGCACGCAGGGCGTTGGAAGCCTCGGAGGGCTCGGTCTTGGTGACCTGATACTGATCGTATCCGGCGGCCTTGAGGATGGTATAGACGTCTTCCACATCATAGCTCTCGCCCACGGAATAGGTCAAAAGAGAGCCGCCGGTGAAATCGATGCCCAGGTTCATGCCTGCGCCGCAGATCTGCATTACCAGCGCCACCAGAATGATTACGCCGGAAATGGCAAGGAAGATACGGTTTTTGCCAGTAAACGTTCTCTTCATTTTCGGTATCCTCCCTTATCGAGTGTAGAGCCACTTCTTGGTGAAGCCAAGATTGACGAAGCTCTTCAGCAGCCACCGGGTAATGAAGGTGGCGGTAAAGAAGCTGACCACGACGCTGATAATCAGCGTGGAAGCAAAGCCCTTGATAGAGCCGGTGCCGAAGATCAGCAGCACTACAGCCGCGATGACGGTGGTCACGTTGGAATCGATAATGGAGCTGAAGGCGTTTTTGAAGCCGAACTTCACAGCGTTGTTCAGCGTGCGGCCCAGCTTATACTCCTCGCGGAAGCGCTCGAAGATGATGACGTTGGCGTCCACGGCCATGCCGATGCCCAGAAGGATACCGGCGATGCCCTGCAGCGTCAGCTGAGCGTTGAAAATCGCCAGGGCGTAGAACACGATCAGCACGTAGATGGACAGCGCCATGCTGGCGGCCACGCCGGGCAGACGGTACATGATAATCATGAACAGCACCACCAGGCACAGGCCCACGATACCGGCGATTACCGCGCCGTCGATGGCCTCGAAGCCCAGGGTGGCGGAAATGGCGCGGGTTTCGCTTTCTTCAATATCCAGAGGCAGCGCGCCGGACTGGATCAGAAGCGCCAGTTCCTGAGACTGTTTCTGAGATTCTTCCGCGGAGAGGTTGCCCATGGTGATGCTGCCCTGACCATTGGGAATCACGCTCTGCACGGTGGGCGAAGAGATGACCTCGCCGTCCAAATAGATGGCGATGGTTTTGCCCATGAATTCGGAAGTAGCGTCGGCAAAGGCCTTGGTGCCCTCCGCGTCCAGCTGGAAGCCCACATAAGCCTGACCGGTGGTCTCGTCATAGCCCACGCCGCAGGATTCGATGTTGGCGCCTTCCAGAATCACGTTGCCGTTGGGGTCGCGGAATTCCAGGTGTGCGGGTTTGCCGATGATGTCCACCACCTGCTGCGGATCATCCACATCGGGAATTTCCACGCGAATGGCGTCCGAGCCCTGACGGGCCACGGTGGCCTCGGTATAACCGGCGTTGGTCAGTCGGGTGCGCAGAACGGAGATGGTGCTCTCCATCAGCGAATCGAAGTTCTCCACCGAAGAGTCCTTGGCCACATAGACGGTAGAGATACCGCCCTGCAGATCCAGACCCAGGCTGATTGCGTCGCCTACCGGCGTGACGATGTACTTGCCAATCTGAATTCCGTTGAGCGCCAGGCACGCAACCAGAACGATCAGAACGGCGACGACCGCAATTTTGATCCAGCTTTTGATTTTCATCCGGATGTCCTCCCTGCCTGTGACGGAAACCGCCACTTTGCATCTATCATAACAGTATTCTATTATAACGTAATCTTCGAAAATCGTCAATATTTATTTGCAAAATATGGGGTATTATGAAGACGAATTTCGAATTTTTGCGGCGAAAACAGCCGCCGGGGAGGGTTTTTATGAGCAATCGTTCCACGGTACATGCCCACACCAACCTTGTGGACGGGCGTTCCAGCGCGGAAGTGATGGCGCAGACCGCCTTTGAAAAGGGGTTTGTTTCCATGGGCTTTACCGAGCATGCGCCCCAGGACATTCCCGGACATTGGGAAATGAAGGAAGAGCTTCGCCCGGTTTACATTGCGCAGGTGCGGAAGGTGGCCAAAGAATATGAAGGCCGCATGCGCATCCATCTGGGCATCGAACGGGACGCCCTGGCCCACGAAGATCGTTCCCTGTACGATTACGTGCTGGGGTCCAACCATTATCTGTATGAAGACGGTCAGGTCTGCGCGGCGGACGGCGACCCCACGGCCCTGCGGGTATGGCGGGACACCCGATACGGCGGAGACGGCGGCGCGATGGTAGCGGAATTTTTCCGGCTTTCCGGCAAATACGCCGAAGAATACCGGCCGGACGTGTTCGCTCATTTTGATCTGATCAAAAAGACCAACAAAACCGGGGATCTCTACAACCCCGAAGACCCCCGGGTGATCGACGCGGGCTTCCAGGCTCTGGAGCAGATTCTGGCCTCCGGCGCGCTATTGGAAGTAAACACCGGAGGCATGGCCCGTTCCGGTCAGCCCCGGCCTTACCCGGATCCCGTGTATCTGAAGCGCTGGCACGAAATGGGCGGCCGGGTGATCGTGGGCTCGGACTGCCATCTGGCGACCCAGATCGACGCGGGATTCGACATGGTGGACGAATACATGCGTCAGGCCGGGTTCCGCACCGCGTGGCGGCTGGGCTCCTTCGGAGAAGACCTGTTTGTGGAATATCCCCTGGACTAAAGCTGAATTTTGAGCCCGTCCCAGGCGGTTTCATAGCCCCTCGCCCGGGTCCATGCGTCCATTTCCTCATGCGGCGGCGTGCCTTCGTGGGAAATATGGGTGGCAAGGACCCGGGTGTTTTTCAGCCTTGCGGCGATTTCCGCCACCTGATTGGCGTAAAGATGACCGCCGCCGGGGGTATCGGGGCCGTAGGTCTGGTCCACCGCCGCCGCCGTAATGGGGAAGTCCAGTTTCTCCAGCGCGTCCCACGTCCGCGGGGTGAAAAGGGGCGTATCGCAGGCGTAGAAAAAGGCGGCGTCTCCCTTGCGGACGATGTACATCATGGATTCGTCCGAGAGATCGTGGGCGGATTCCAGACAGAGAATTTCGTAATTTTTATACCGAAGTCGGTTTCCGTGAGCGGCGCGGACGATCTCCACCCCCAGCTTTTCCCGCCAGGGGGCGGCGAGCAGGGTTGCGCCCTCCTCTTCCCGGGCCAGTTTTTCCGACATATGCGCAAGGCACGCCCCGGAGGCGACGATTTGCATGGGCCGCGGGTTTTCCGTAGCGTATTCCGGAATGCGGGTGATGAGATGGCCCGCGTCGAAGTGATCCGAATGGGAATGGGTTTGCAGAAGGCAGCCGATTTCCGCGGAGGACACGCCGTATTCGAAGCAGGCGCTGGCGAAATCCGGCCCCAGGTCGATGAGGATTTCGCCGTCGATAAGCACGCTGGAGCGCTTGCGGAGATTTTTGCCCCCTGCCCTTCTCCCCGCCTGACAGGCCGGACAGCGACAGAAGGGCAGCGGCGTGGCCGTGGCCGCGGCGGTGCCCAGAAACAGAATTTCCATGAAGCAATTCCCCCCCTCTTTTTCCGGTATTTTATCATATCAGTACTGATTTTTTTCGTCATCCGTTGAAATTAACATTTTTATCTGCTACAATAAGGAATAATCATCAATGAGGCACCGGAGGATACTGTCATGAAAAAATATGTCATCGGCATAGACGTGGGCGGCACCAAGATCCTGTACGGTGTTTTTGACAATCGTATGAATCTTCTGCGGGTCATCCAGCGGGCCACCGATCAGGAACTGACCCCGGATCAGATGATGCGCCAGATGACCAGCAACGTGCAGGAGCTTCTGCGGGGGGCGGATATCCGGCCCGAGGAAGTGCGGGGCATCGGCGCGGCCTTCCCCTCTCACATCGATTTTAACCGGGGATTTGTGCTGGAAACCTGCGACATTCCCCAATTGAACAACGTACCTGTGCGGGACATGCTGGAAAACCGGCTGAACATTCCCGTATGGCTGGACAACGATTCCAACGTTGCGGCTCTGGCGGAGCATCGCCTGGGCGCGGGCCGGGGCCATCGGGATATGATTTTCGTCAGCATTTCCACCGGCATCGGCGGCGGACTGATTCTGAACGGCGATCTTTACCGGGGCATTCACGGCTGTGCCGGAGAAATCGGACACATGTTCGTTTCCGATTCCCTGGGTTATCCCTGCGGATGCGGCGTGACCGGCTGCGTGCAGTCCATTTCCTCCGGCCCGCACATGGCGGAATACGCCATGAATCGCATTAAGGAGGGCGCGGAAAGCAGCATTCTGCGCTATGCCGGCACCCTTTCGAAAATCGACATGGTGGCCGTGGGCCGGGCGTTTGCGGAAAACGACCCGCTGGCGGTGGAAGTGGTGGAACGGGGCGCGGAGTATCTGGGCCGCATGTTCCAGTCGCTGTATCAGATTTTTGACATCAACGTATTTGTATACGGCGGCGGCGTGATGAAGCTTGGGCCCCGGTTTGTGGACATGATTATCGCCTCCTACCGGCGATATTCTCAGATGGAGCTGAAGTATCCCGCGCACTTTTTGCCGGCGGAATTGGGCGACAACACCGGCATGATCGGCGCGGCGCTGCTGGTTCCCTGATATTTTTGAACCGAATTCCCGGATCCCGCTGAGAAGGCGGTTCAATCCGGGATTTCTATTTTTAGAACAAAAGGAGGCTCCTTACGTGGAAAAAGTGATGCTTGGCAAAACCGGACTGATGGTGACCCGCACGGCCATGGGCTGTCTGCCCATTCAGCGGGTGGATTTCGACACCGCCCGGGACATCCTGCTGCGGGCTTACGAAGGCGGCATTAATTTCTTTGATACCGCCCGGGCTTATTCCGATTCCGAGGAGAAGATCGGCTACGCCCTTTCTCATGTACGGGAAAACATCGTCATCGCCACCAAATCCGGCGCGCGCACCGGCGCGGAGATGGAGGCGCAGCTGGAAACCTCTTTGAAGAACCTGAAGACCGATTACATCGACATTTACCAGTTCCACAACGCGGCCAATCCCCCCATGCCCGGCGGCGAAGACGGGCTGTACGACGCGGCCATGCGGGCCAAGGCGGCGGGCAAGATTCGGCACATCGGCATCACCTGTCATTCCATCGATTCCGCCTTCAAGGCCGTGGAATCCGGCCTGTTCGAGACGCTGCAGTATCCCTTCAACCACCTGTGCACCCAGCGGGAAATCGAACTGGTGAATCTGTGCAAGGAAAAGAACGTGGGCTTTATCTGCATGAAGGGCATGTCCGGCGGGTTGATTACCAACGCGCGGATTCCCTTTGCCTTCATCCGCCAGTTTGAAAATGCGGTGCCCATCTGGGGCGTGCAGCGCATCAGCGAAATCGAAGAATTTCTGAAGTACGCCGAGCATCCCCCGGAGCTGACGGCGGAAATGCAGGCGGAAATTGAGAAGGATCGGGCAGAGCTGAAGGGCGCTTTCTGCCGCAGCTGCGGCTATTGCATGCCCTGTCCCGTGGGCATTCCCATCAACAACGCCAACCGCATGAAGGAGCTTTTGACCCGTTCCCCCTCCAAGAACTGGCTGACTCCCCAGTGGCAGGAGGGCATGGAGAAGATCGATTTGTGCATTCATTGCGGGCAGTGCGCCAAGAAGTGTCCCTACGGGCTGAAGCCCTATGAGACCCTGCCGGCGCAGCTGAAGTTCTATCGGGAATTTGTGAAGGAGCACGGCGCAGAATGACGGAATTTACCCAGGCCCTGGCCCGGCGGCCGGTGATCGCCTCCGTGCGGGAAGAATCCGCCATGGCTCTGGCGGCGGAAAGCAGCGTGGCGGCGATCTTTATCCTGGGCGGGAGCATTTTCTCTTTGCCGGACATGATTCGCATGGCCCACGACAGGGGAAAATATGCCTTTTTGCACATGGATCTGGCCGAAGGGCTGGGCCGGGATGACGCGGCGGTGGAATGGTGCGCACGGGTGCTGAAGCTGGACGGGCTGATTTCCACCCGGCCTCAGCCCCTGCGCCGGGCCTCGGAACTGGGCATGATTACCATTCAGCGGCTGTTTCTCATGGACTCCCCCTCCTTCGAACATGGCAAGCGGCTTTTGCGCAACACGCCCCCGGACATGGCCGAAGTGCTGCCGGGGATTGCGCCCAAGGCGGTGCGGCAATTGTGCGCGGCGCTGGATAAGCCCGTGATCGCCGGGGGAATGATTTCCGAAAAGAGCGAAATTCTGGATGCGCTGCAGGCGGGCGCACTGGCGGTATCCGTCAGCGACAGCCGGCTGTGGAACCTGTAAAAAACGGGCGCGAAAAGGAGCGTGAAGGGCAATTTATCTGCATTTGGGCTGGAATCCGGTTCCGGCGGTGGAACATTGGCTTTTGCGCGACGCGCCCGCCTTTCTCCGGGGGCGTAGGCTGCTTTTTGCGGCGGATCTGCACATTCGCGACTGCACGGCGGAGGCATATATTCATCGATTGGCCGGGCTTTGCGCGGAACAGGGGGCGGAACTTTTGTTGCTGGGCGGCGACCTGGCGGAAAGCATTCCCGCCGCCCGGCGCATGGCCCAGGCCTTTTGCGGGCAGACTTATCCCATGGGAATCATCGCCGTGCCCGGCAACAACGACGTGGAAGCCTTTGGATCGGCAGATGCGTTTGCACAGGCAATGCCCTTTCCGGTGCTGATCAATGGGCGGATGGATCTGCCAATGCGGGGCGGCGTGCTGCGCGTTGGCGGCGTAGACGAGATGAAATACGGACGCGCCGACGCACGGGGACTTTTCCCCCGGCGGCGCGGGGTTTACGATCTTTTGCTGTCTCATTATCCCTGCGTTCCGGATTTCGGCTTCGGGGCCCGGCCCCGGCTGATACTCTGCGGCCACACCCACGGCGGACAGATACGCCTGGGCGGGATCACCCCCTATCTGCTGGGGCTGGAGCGGGGCAAGATTCAGGGCATATCCGGGATTTATGAAAAAGGCGGCGTGAGGATGCTGGTGTCCCCCGGGGTGGGCGTGAGCAAGTGGCCCATTCGCCTGGGAGCCGCGCCGAAAATTCACTGCATCGAATTTTGCTGATTCCCGGGGCAAATCCTTCCGGAACGGTTGACAGAAGGCTCCGAGGAGGATATAATAGAGACGTTGAAAAGAGAAAACATCCTGTGGTGTGCGTCACGCCGATGCTTTTACCCACATATCATCAAAAGGATTCCGGGTCGGTTCGCAGCTGTCAAGCCTCCGTTTTGCAGTGGAAGACAATAAGCGGCCGCAGGTCTCCGCCCTGCCGAGAGGCGGGTGATAAAGCAAAGGTGAGCGGCATTTACGGGATTCTTTCCGGAAGTCCTGCGCAGGACTTCCTTTTTTATGCCAAAAAGGGAGGCCTGCTTTCCTGAGCAGGTCTCTGGGCAATTTGAAAATTTACAGGCCCTCTACCGGGTCGAAGCCGTAGTCCATGGCGCTGTCGTACATCAGCACCAGCACATCCTCCGACTCATTGTAGCTGATATAGAAATACACTTCGTCCCCGGGCGCTACCATGACGTCGTGCTGCCAGGTAGCGTCGCTGTCGGAATAGATCGTCCAGCCCTGGTCTTCGAAGAGCTGCTCGTAGGCGTTCACCTGATCCAGATTCGGCTGGGAATAATACACGGCGCGATAGCCCTCCCCCGCGGCGTAATCGTCATACTGGCTGGGGGTTTCGCCGGAAAAGACATGATAGGCCGTCAGGTTCTCGTTTTTTTCCACGGAAGCTTCCGGTTGAACGGGGACGGATTCCTCCGCCAGGCCGCCGCCGATGGCAGATTGCCGCTGGGGTTCTTCCTGCGCGGGTTCTTTTTGCGCCTCGGGCTCGACAGGAGCCGTATCCAGGCCGCCGCCGATTACCGGCTGAGACGCGCTGGCATCCGCCGCGGATTCCGCCTGCTCTTTTTCTGTTTCCTGCAGCGCGGCGGCCCGCTGGGCGCAATCCTCGAACCAGGGCATTACCAGGTAAATGGCGCGGGCGTTTTCGGTCTGCCCCAGTTCCTCATAAAGGCGGGCGCAGGCGTAGAAATAGTATTCCGTGCTGTCCTGATAGTGCTCCATGGCGGAAAACAGGAAGGCCGCGCCGGCGTACTGCCCCTCGGCCAGAAGCTTTTGCCCCTGTTCGTAGGCGGCCTGCTGGGAAATATCTTCTTCCGCCAGGGTGGGAAGGGTGCAGCTGAGCAAAACTGCCGCTGCCAGCAGTAAAATACAGATCCGTTTCATCTACCCAACCTCCATTCGTATATTTCTATTGTATTACGGAACGGGTGGAATGTCAAACGCTATGTTTTTATTCTCGCGGCATATTTTCCGGAAATCCAGACCACCTTGCCCCCGGTGAGCGCCGCATGCCAGCCGTTTTCCGCCGTAGCGATCCATTCCATTTCCATGCCGGGAAAGGCCGTGCCCGTTCGGGGATATTGCGTGCCGTTGCCAGCACGCAAATTGACTGTGCCGCCCTGGGAAACGACCCGCAGCAGGCGTTTCTTCGGCGTTTCCGCGGGTTCATCCTGCCCGGAAGCGGCGCTCTGGTCCCCTAATGCCGCCATCAACGCGATGTGGGTGGACTCGCCGTAGACGCCGTCCGGGGAGAGGCGGCGCGCCTTTTGAAAGCGGATCAGGGTCTGCTCCGTTTCCCCGCCGAAATCCCCGTCCGCGCCGAACCTGGGCAAGGAGTATTGCAGATCCAGCAGCGCCTGTTGCAGCAGAACCACGTCTTTTCCGCGCATGCCCCGGCGCAGCAGCCGGGCGCCCAGGGCAAATTCTTCCTGCGGCGGGGGTTCCGATGCGGGATAGGTGAGAAACGGCAACTTGCACCAGTGGGTCCAGTCCCGCCGGGCGATTTTCGTTTTGACGCAGCCATAGCGAAAGCCCCGCCATTCCACGGCATAGCCGTCGCCTACGGTGAAGCCCATGTGCCCGTCCCGGTGCAGGGCCAGGCCCCGGAGATTGGGCAGGGTGGAGATTTCGCCCCAGGCCATGCCCTTGGACTTGGAATAGGAAAACATGCCGTTGGCGCTGCGGTCCGGGCAGCCGTGGGAGGCATACCGGTTTTCAAAGGGCTTGCCGGTGCCCAGGCTTTCCAGCACGCCGACGCCGCCGCCGGTCCAGCAATAGCCCTTGATACCGCCCACGCAATCGGCGCAGATGGATTTTTTGCCCACGTCCTTTTCATACCCGGACTGCCGGGACGAGGCGTAATGGGCGGGATACTGTTTTCTTTTTCGGGCGAGCAGACTGCGGGTACAGGGATAGAGGGCGGTGCCGTACCAATAGGGCTGGCCCACCATGGATTCGCAGAAATCCGCGAAATGGTCTCCGGAAAACGGAGGGTTCTTTCCTGCCATGAAGCGACCTCCTTTGAAGCGAAATGAAAAGAAAGTTACCATGGCAAGGTATGCGCAGAGCAATGCCGCGGGTGAAAAAAGGGGCCCGCACAGGCGCGGACCTCGAATTTATTCCGTCGCCAGGGGATTGACCAGGTTTCCGGAGCACTTCATGCGCCGGTAACGCAGGGCCAGCACCACAAAGGCCGAAATACGCAAGACGCCTTCCAGCAGAAAGAAGATGCGCATGGCCCGCAGATCGGACCCCAGGGCCACGTAAATGCGCACGCCCACCAGAGGCATGATGCAATTGGAAAGGGTGGTCAGCACGGTATACAGGCTCACAGTGAGGGAACGGTGGCGTTCCGGCACCACTTCCAGCAGCATCTGCACCAGGCACATGGCCAGGCAGGCTTCCAGCATATTGGCCGTGACGCACAGGCCGATGAAGGTCCAGGGGCGGACGGCCGCGGGCACGGAGAAGATGATCTGGATATACGCCGGATACAGCGACAGGCCGAAGGCACCCACGCAGACGGTGAAGTGCACGCTCTTTTTCTGATTCAGCCGGGCGAAGACCCCCAGGGAGAACACCTGCAGGATGCTGCAAATGGCGTTAAAATAGGACAGCTGTGCTTCCGACAGCAGGGCGTATTTCACCTGGGCGATGTACCACAGGCTCCAGTCCAGGTGCCAGCCCAGATACAGAAACATGGAAACCGCCACAAAGCTCATGAATTTCCGGTTTTTCACCGCCCCCAGCAGGGCCTCTCCCAGATTTTTCAGGCTGAAGCGTTCCATGGCCTGCATCTGTTCCGGGGTGCGGCGGCCGCCGGGGATTTTCCAGACCACGAAGGCCTCCGCGATCATCAGAAGCCCGGAAAGCAGGAAAAACACGCTGAGCACGCCTAATTTGCCCTGAGCAGAATCTTGCAGCGACATGGCCACGCCGCAGAATACCGGCACAAAAATGCCCAGAGCCGCCATCAGCCGGCTGCGCAGGGCATAGATGCGGTTGCGTTTCTGAATGGGCACCAGGTCGCCGAACATGGACTGCCACTGGCCGCCGTACGCGCCGAAAAGGCCCACGGACAGGCCCATAAACACGAAAAACAGAACCATGCGGCCGCCGCCCATCCAGGGAACCAGGCTTTCCAGCACGAACATGACCCCGCCCAGCAGCAACAGCGCCATGGGCACGGTCTTGGCGTTGCGGCTCCGGTCGGAAAGCACACCCACCGGCACCAGCAGCGCCACGGTCACCGCGCAGCCCACCGTCTGAATCAGGCCGATCTGGGTATCCGTGGCCCCCAGATTGGTGGCAAAAAGGTTATTGCCGAAGGCCTTGACCGAGGTGGCGAATTGCAGCAGCAGGCCCTCCAGGGCGAAAAGCATCATCACCTGAAAATCCCGCGCCGCCCACGCGCCGCGAGCATCCCGGAAAAAGCATTGCAGTTTATTGCGCATTGAGTATCTCCCATCTCTTTTGTAATGGCGGCGCTTTCGATTACCGGAAATCAAAGGAAAACACCCGGCATTTTTCCGCGCCCCAGGTATCCAGACAGGTCAGGCGCAGAGCGCTGATTTCGGCGTTTACCGGCACGCACAGCCGCCGGCAATGGCTCTGGTCGTCCTCCGCCAGCAAAAGGCGTTCCCCCGCCGCCGTGATCGCCTCCAGTCGGTAGGCGCGAACCAGGCTTTCCGGCAGGCGGGCTTCCGGCAGATTCCGGGCCCGGTTGCAGAGCATATTCCGCAAAGGCAGCCGGTTCAGCAGTTCCCGGTCCAGAAAGCTATCGAAAATCACCCGGGCTTCCCGAACGAAAGCGGGCTTTTCCAGGCGATATTCCACGCACGCACCCTTTTCCAGGAAAACGCCGGCTTCCTCCCCCGCCCTGTCCCGATCGCGGCCCCGGCGCAGGGGTTCATAGGCCGGGTCCAGCCGGGCCCGGAGCGCCAGGGGGCTGACCTTTCTGGGAATTCCGGGCAGGAAGCAATCGTCCCACAGAAGCGTCTGCTGAAGCTGATCCATTTGGGTTTCATACACGCCCCGGGGGCTGGTTTCCACCTGCAGCGCCAGGGCGGCGGCGGCGCCCACGGCCTGGCCCAGAATGGCGCAGGTGCCCATGACCCGGGTGGAGCTCATGGCCGCGTGAGTGGCGGAGATATTCCGCCCGGCGAAGAGCAGGTTTTCCACATTGCGGGAATACAGGCAGCGATACGGAATGCCGTAGGGCGCGGGGGTGGGATGGTTGACGTTGGGATGGGCCTGGCCGTGGAACCCCATGGGGTCATGATCGTCCATGGGCCAGCCGCCGTAGGCCACCACGTCCGGGAAGACGCCGCCCGCCTGCACCTGGCGCTGGTTCAGCATCAAATCGCCCTCATAGCGACGGCTTTCCCGCTTGCCGGGCAGAATGCCCAGGAAATCCAGCTGCCAATATTTGTTTTTCTCTTTATTTTCCGGGGCGTTTTTTACATAATCCCACACGCCGTAGGCGGTTTTCAAAAGCTCGTCCCGAATTTTTTCGGTGTCGGCGATGGAATCCCCCATGCCCCCCAATTCCAGATACCAGAAATTTTCCATGGGATCTTCCATGTTGGGCAGGCGATGATGCAGCTGTTCCGCCGTGAAATGATAGGCCCACCCGGGAGGCGTAAAGCCGCAGGGGCGGGACTGTTCCCGGGCCTGAATCAGCAGGCTCAGGCCCATGGTGTGCCGATCCGCCTGTTCGGGCTCGATATCCTCGTCAAACTCGGATCGGGCTTCCCGGCCCACCCGGAATTTCGCCCCGGAAAGGGGCGCAAGCACGCTGTCGCCGGAGCAGTCCGCAAACAGCTTTGCTTCTACCTTCCGCCAGGTCTGGGTGGTCATCTGCCAGCCGGTGACGGAGGCGATGCGGTTTCCGGACATTTCGCAGGAGGTGCACGTGCAGTTGAGCAGCAGAGTGAGGTTTTCTTCCCGCTGGGCCCACTCCAGCAGAATCCCGTCCCAGATATGGAAATTCAGAGCGGGATTGCGATAGAGGTTTTCCAGCATGATTTCTTCCAGAATGCCTGTTTCCCGATTGTTTGCGCCATGAGCGCCGCAAATCCACATGCGGATTTCGCTGGAAGCGTTGCCGCCCAGCATGGGACGCTCCTGCATCAGCACCACCTTCGCTCCATGCCGGGAAGCGGCCACCGCGGCGCAAAAGCCCGCCATGCCGCCGCCCACCACGCACAGATCCGCCGAATGGAAAATCGTTTCGTATTCCACGGAAAGCCTCCTTACCACTCCGCGATGACGCCGTCACTGTCCCGCCAGATGGGGTTATGCCAATTGTGACCCTCTCGGGCCATCTGACGCACATAGGATTCGTCCACCCGGATACCAAGGCCCGGTTCGCTCATGAGGTCCACATAGCCGTCCCGGTAGCGGAAGACTTCGGGGTTTTCCATGTATTTGAGCAGGTCGTATCCGGCGTTATAGTGGATATTTAGGCTCTGTTCCTGAATAAAGGCGTTGGGGGTGCAGAAATCCACCTGCAGACAGGCGGCCAGGGCGATGGGCCCCAGGGGGCAATGAGGCGCGACGGCCACATCGAAGGCCTCGGCCATGGCGGCGATTTTTCGCATTTCCAGAATGCCGCCGCAGTGGCTCACGTCCGGCTGCAGAATGTCCACGCCGCCCCGGGTGAGCATGCGCTTAAAGCCCCAGCGGGTGAAATTGCGCTCGCCGGTGGCGATGGGGATATTAACCGTGCGGGAGAATTCCAGAAATTCGTCTTCATTTTCCGTGAGCACGGGCTCTTCCACGAACATCAGGTCGTATTCTTCCAGCTTTTTCATCAAAAGCCTGGCCATGGTTTTGTGCACCCGGCCATGGAAATCTACGGCGATGCCCAGCTGATCCCCTACGGCTTCCCGGATGGCGGCCACCCGATCCACGGTTTCGTCCAGCTTTTTGTGGTCGTCGATCCACTTCAGTTCGTCCGTGCCGTTCATTTTCACCGCGTGATAGCCCTGGGAAAGGGCCTCTTTCGCGGCGGCAGCGGTATCCCGGGGATGATCGCCGCCGATCCAGCGATACACCTGAATGCGATCCCGGCATTTGCCCCCCAGCATCTGATAGACGCTCATGCCGTGGGCCTTGCCCTTGATATCCCACATGGCCTGCTCGATGCCGGAAAGGGCGCTGGTAAGCACCGGGCCGCCCCGGTAAAAGCCGGTGCGATAGAGCATTTGGAAGGTATCTTCGATTTCCTCAGCGGATTTGCCGATGAGGGCCTCGGACATTTCCCGGACGCAGGCGGCCACCGTGTCGGCGCGGCCTTCCACCACGGGTTCGCCCCAGCCCACCAGGCCGGATTCGGTGGTCATTTTCAGAAACAGCCACCGGGGAGGGACCTTAAACAGTTCGATGGAACGGATTTTCATGGAAATTCCTCCGTTTTCTGCGCATGTCAGCGCTTGCCGATGGACTGCAGATACTGCACGCAGGGCATGACCCAGTCGGTCTGCAAAATATCGAAGCCCCGGCGGGCCAGCCAGCCCCAGCCCGCGTCGGGATTGCCCGGGGCGGAGATATCGTCGTTATGGCCGGCGGAAAGCACCGCACGATAGGAATAGACGATGGCGTTGGCCCAGACGATCAGGCCCATTTGATGCATGCGGTCGATGTATTCCGGGCTGCAGATGGGCGCGGTCTCTTCCGTGAACAGCGCCTCAACGCCCACATAGCGCAGGTTCCGCTTCTTCAACTGCTCAGAATAATCATCCTGCTGCTTTGCGATAATCATGTAAGGCAGATCCGGCGCCACCTGCTCCACCCGGTCGAACACCGCGGGGTCGGCGTCGGTTTTCACCAGCACCTGATCCTCCATGCCGTGGGCGCGCACCCGCCGGGCGATTTCATCCGGCCACATCCAGAATTTATCGATATTGATATAGCACCGGTCCTTGAACCGGTCCAGCACCTCGTCCAGCCGGGAGACGTGAAACTGGGTGGGGGTTACGTCCTGATTCACCAGGCACAGGGAGTCCACTTCCTGCGCGGTCATGTCCCGAATGAGCCGGGCGGAGTACAGGTGGGCACGCTCCATGCCGGGATGGAACACGTAAAGCACGCCGTCGGCGGAGCGGGCTACGTCGATTTCGATCATGTCCGCGCCCTGGTAGAGGGCGGCTTCATAGGAGGAAAGGGTGTTGCAGGGGATGTTGCCGGAGGCGGAGCCCCGATGGGCGGCTACCAGCGTCTTCTCGCGGCAGGCGGAAAGCAGATCGAATTTCATAGATACACCTCGTTTATCCGAAGACCAGATTCATCAAGTCGCCCCAGCGCTCGATCAGGTAAATCAGGCACAGATGCGCCGGGTAAAAGGCGTAAAACAGCCATTTATTCAGCCGGATTTCCGAACGCATGGGAATATAGATCAGCGGCAGGGCCAGCAGCGCGAAAATCTGGATGCCAAAGGACAGGCCGAAGGCATGGTACGCGCCTCCCTGTAGCCCCCACCAGAGCATATACGCCGCCACCAGCGGCAGGGACAGATACCAGGCGTTCAGGAACATGTAGAACAGCAGCATCAGGAAAACGCCCTTCAGGCCGTAATCCAGCGAATCCTTCAAAAGATACGTCAGCAGAAGCACCAGCAGAAGGGTGAACAGCTTTCGTTCCCGCAGCGCCCAGATGGCGCCCACCCCTACCATCAGGGTAAGCAGAATGCTGGGGTCTTTCCAGCTGTAAACATAAAAGGAAAACGCCGCCCGCAGGGGGTCCTGTGCGAAGGAACAGGCATACATCAGGCTGTTGGTATGGTGCAGGGCCAGCACGTAAATGGGCTGGGAAATCAGCGCCAGAATGGCCAGACGTTCCAGATACCGGCCGATATTGCGGGTATAGGCGCAGCCCACGGCGATGCAATAGGCATAAATGGGAAAGGCCACGCGGCCGATGACGCGCAGAATCCGATATTGAGGAAAAACCGCCGCCCCCAGATGGTCGATGAGCATGGTGATCATGGCCACCAGTTTGATGAGATTGGTGTCTGCGTTCAGGCGGGTTTCCGTATGGCGAAAGGGCCAGTTTTTTTCCAACCAGCTCTGTTTTTTCTTGGCGGGCATAGGCGCAGAATTTCCCTCCTTATTGCAAAAGCCACAGCGCCTGATCGTAGGTCAGCCAACCGGACAGGCGCCGGCAGAGGATTTCCAGGGATGCTTCCGGGGCGAAATCATAGGCGGAGACACACAGATCGCCGAAAAGGTCTTCTGCCAGGGCGTATCGGGCCATGGCCCAGCCGTAGGGCTCGCCCCGGCGGTTGATATGGCGTTCGAAGCCGGAAATGGCGACATAGGTCTGCATTTGCAGCGCCGTGCGCGCGCTTTCCAGTCCCTTTCCACCGAAGGCCCTGCGCATGTCGTCGGAACGGCCGCAGCCCTGCTGAATCAGCGCGTACAGCCGCCGTTCCGGTTCCCGGGCCAGGCCGTCGTCCACCCGGGCGTCGAAATCATAGCCCTGACGGCGATAATTGGCCAGGTGTCCGAACAGCTCCCGGCTGACGAAGCCCGCCTTGCCGTGGAAGAGCTTGGCGTAAACCACCCGGCCTTCCGCGGCCAGAGCTTCCCGCCATTCCCAGGGGCCTTCCACCCCATCCTGAAACCACATGTCCCGGGGCGTCATTTCCTCCGCGGAAAATCCGGGAATTTTACCGGCAAACAGGGGCAAAAGCCCGATTTCCTCAACGGCCTGCGTCAGATCCTTTTCACTGCGCAGCGGGATCGTTTTCACTGCAGCGCCCTCCGGGCCAGCATCAGCGAACCCACCGCGCCGGCGTTATCGCCCAGGCCGGGGGCCACGATGTAGGAATCCATGTGATCCACGATTTCCGGCGCGGCCACGTAACCGCCCAGCAATTCCAGCGTCCGGCGGCGCACCATGGGGAAAAGCTGTTGCTGATGCATCACGCCGCCGCCCAGGACGATGCGCCCCGGGGAAAGCATGACGATGGTATTGACGCACATCTGCGCCAGGTATTCCGCTTCGATTTTCCAGGCGATGTGCTCCGGCGGAAGTTCACGGGCGGGCTTTCCCCAGCGCTTTTCCAGGGCGGGGCCGGCGGCCATGCCTTCCAGGCAGCCCTTATGATAGGGACAGAAGCCCTCCGGGGTGGGGTCGCTGCGGTGAGGCCGCAGAATCATGTGGCCCATTTCCGGATGCACCAGGCCATGGTGCAGCTTTCCCTGAGAATACAGGCCGCCGCCTACGCCGGTGCCCACGGTATAATAAACCAGGGTATCCACCCCCTGGCCCGCGCCCAGCAGCGCTTCGCCCAAGGCGGCGGCATTGACGTCAGTATCGATTTCCACCGGTACGCCCAGGGCCTGACGGAAGGTCTGGGCCAGGGGATAATCCCGCCAGCCGGGCTTGGGCGTGGTGGTAATGCTGCCATAATTGGGCGCGTGGGGATTCAGGCACAGGGGGCCGAAGCTGCCCACGCCCAGGGCTTCAACGCCCTTTTCCCGGAAAAACCGCACCATATCCGGCATGGTTTCCGCCGGTTCCCGGGTGGGAAAGCTGACTCTTTCGAAAATATTGCCGTTTTCATCGCCGAGCACGCACACCATCTTGGTGCCGCCGGCCTCCAGTGCGCCCAGTTTCATTGGGTATTCCCCTCCCCTTTGTAAATTCAGATTCGTCCGGACAGCCGGGAAATCACCTGCAGCATGTCGTCCATGCGGCCTTCCATATCCTGCACCAGTTTGAACTGGGTGCGGCAGCGATCCAGATTATGATTTTCCCGATGAATGCGGAAATAGGTATCCCCCAGAATGTGATCCGTCAGAAAGCGCACGCCGCATTCCAGGGTCATAAGCTTTGCGCCCATGGGCAGGGTTTGCAATTCCGCCGAGGTCAGGTCCGCGCCGCAGCCCCGGAGGAAGCCCCGGGCATAGGCCTCATAGAAGGGCATGGAGAAATTCACTTTGGACAGATCGCGCTCGTCCTCCGCGCCGGTGGTGGCGCCAAAGCGGATGGAATCCCCGAAATCGTTGCCGGCCAGGCCGGGCATCACCGTATCCAGATCGATGACGCACAGGGGCTGACGGGTTTCCGCGTCCAGCAATACGTTATTGAGCTTGGTGTCGTTATGGGTCACCCGCAGGGGCAGTTCGCCCTTTTTCAGCATGCCCATCATAATTCCCGCGTCCTTTTCCCGCTCCAGGGCGAACTCAATCTCCGGCTGTACGTCCTTTGCGCGGCCCAGGGGGTCCTTTTCCAGGGCTTCCCGGAAAATGCGGTAGCGGTCGGGGGTATCGTGGAAGCGGGCGATGGTTTCTGTCAGCGTGGAGGCGGGAAACTGCTTCAGCCGGCGCTGAAAATCGCCGAAGGCGAAGGCGCTGGTTTCGAAATCCTGGGCGGTTCCCACTTTTTCCAGGCAGAGGCTGTTTTCGATGAAGTTATAAAGCCGCCAGCAGCCCTTGTCGTTGCGGATATAGGTGCCGCCATCCCGGGCGGGCACGATGCGCAGCACATGCCGGGGATCCGGGTCGGAGGCGGCCAGATATTCGGTCACGGCGTGAATGTTATGCATCAGGCCGTCTACGTCGGTGAAGATGGAATCATTGATGCGCTGGAGGATATATCGCCCGCAATCGGCGGTGACCAGATAGGTCTGGTTGATATGACCGTTGCCGTAGGGCTCCACCTTTTCCACGCTTCCGGGAATGGCGAAAAGACCGGTGAGATTCAGCATGTTTTTACCTCCACAGATCGTCGGGGTACTTCCCCGCCGCCTTCATTTCTTCGATTGCGCCGCGCACCTTTTCCAAATCCTCGTGATAGGTCATACCAAACCACTTTTCCGGGGTATGCAGCACCTGAACGGTAGCCTTGCCTTCCCGGATGCACTGGTTGGGCACGGAAGGCAGATAGTATTCGCACTTGAGGGGATTGACCGGGAGATTTTCCCGCAGGAAGGCGGAAAACCGATGGGAAATTTCATCCAGCATGGAGTGCTGGAAGCACCACAGATTCATGGAAACCACGGTACCCGCGGGGATGAAGGTAAAACTCTGTCCCTTATCCTCCGAAAACGCCGCGCCGCCGGGCCGGGGCACGATATAGGTGCGTTCGGTGATGCTGGTCAGGCGGCCGTGTTCGTCGGTTTCGCACACGCCCCGGGACACGGAGCCGTTTTCCGTCAGGGTATTTTCCACGGCGTAGCCCACCATGGCGTGCTCCGTGGCGGCGTGAGGCTGGGAGAGGAAATCATAGGCCTGCCGGAAGGCGTCCGCGCCATAGAAATCGTCGGCATTCACCACGCAGAAGGGGCCGTGAATGAGTTCCTTTGCGCAGAGCACCGCGTGGGCCGTGCCGAAGGGCTTCACCCGGCCTTCCGGCACGGAAAAGCCCGCGGGGAGCATATCCAGTTCCTGATAGGCATAAGTAAGGTTCACTTTGCCGGCCATGCGGCTGCCAATGCGGCGATGAAAGTCTTCCGCAAAATCGTGCTTGATGACGCAGACTACGTTCTCAAAGCCCGCGCGATGGGCGTCATATACCGAATAATCCAGAATCACCTGACCCATATCGTCCACCGGGGTGATCTGCTTATTTCCGCCAAAGCGGCTGCCCATACCGGCCGCCATAATGACCAAAGTCGGTTGATTCATCAGAATTCTCCTCCAAACCAGATGGATTCAATATACATTATACTCACACAGCATACCTTGTCAACTTGACCGGGCACAGAAAAAGGACACAATTTTGAACGCAAACGGTTGAAAACCCGGCGTAAATGGATTATAATAATTGCAGCAATTTTTGGAGGGATTTTATGGACAAAAAGAACAAGACCTTTCTCAACACGAAGCTGCTGCTGATTGTATGCGCGGTTTTGCTGTTGGCGGTCATCGTGCTGGGCGCTTTCGCCTATCAGTGGCACGGAGAAAACAAAGACCTGAAACAGCGCAACAGCGTGCTGCGGGCCGTGAGCGATACTTCCACCCTGGAATCTCTTTCCAACGAAAGCGCCAACCTGCGCATGGAATTGGAATCCACCAAGGCGGAGCGGGACTCTTACAAGGCCAAGGCCGAAAAGTATGAGGCGATTCTCACCGAGAACGACCTGATGCCCGAAGAATAATACAAACAAAACGAGCGGTTTTGACGCAAATGCGCCGGAACCGCTCGTTTTTTATGGAATTAAGCCAGATCGTCCTCCTGGCCGATGTCGTCGTGGGAGATTTCGTCCTCCTTCGGCGGCGGGGCCAGCGGGATGGTTACCAGGAATTCGGTGCCTTCGCCCAATTTGGAATGCACTTCGATTTCGCCCTTCATGGTGCGCACGATGTGCTTTACAATGGCAAGGCCCAATCCGGTGCCGCCCATGGACCGGGAACGGCCCTTATCCACCCGATAGAAGCGTTCGAACATACGGGGCAGATGTTCCTCCGCAATGCCGATGCCCGTATCCGCCACGGAGAGATTGGCCTCCGATTCGTTGGCGAACACCTGCACCGTTACGGATCCGCCGGGCTTATTGTACTTGATGCCGTTCTCGATGAGGTTAATCAGCATCTGTTCCACATGGTCCTTGTTGCCGATGATATACACCGGTTCGGAATTCATGTGACAATTGAGGGTGACCTGCTTTTCCAGGGCGTGGATGGAGAGCATGTCGGTTACGTCGTAGGCCGCCTTATCCAGGCGGATGCGCTCCTTGGGGGCTTCATCCATGCCGCTTTCCAATTTGGAAATGGAAAGAATGTCGTTGATCAACCGGGTCAGGCGCTCGGATTCCAACATGATGATGTTCAGGAATTTCCGGGCCATTTCCGGATTGTCGATGGCGCCGTCCAGCAGGGTTTCCACAAAACCGCGGATGGAAGTCAGCGGCGTCTTCAGTTCATGGGAAACATTGGCCGCGAAATCCGTGCGCACCTGCTCCAACCGGCGCAATTCGGTAATGTCCTCGATCATGGCCAGCGCGCCCACCACGCGGTTTTCCTTCCGCATGGGCGACACATACAGCCGCAGGGGCCTGTGTCCCCGGCCCATGGCCGTGCGGGCCGCGACCTCATTGGTATACACGCCGCCCTGGCGCATGGCTTCGGACAGCACGCCTTCCAGCTTCACGTCCTGAGAGGCTTCGTCAATATGCATGCCACGCACGTCGCCGGTGATCCCCAGCAGCTGCTTGGCCACGGGGGTAACCACGATGACCCGCAGATCCTGATCCACGGCGATGATGCCGTTTTGCATCTGGTTCATGACCACGCTCATGGCCTGATTGGAGCTGCGCTGGTCGAAGATGCGCTGGTCGATGCGATCCAGAATGGCGTTATATTCCTTCCGCGCTTCGGGGCTGAAGCCGCTGTTTTCCGTCAGGCGGGCGTTAAAGTGTCCGTCCGAGAAGGAATCCAGCACGCCCATGACCCGTTCCACGGAAAGCCGGCGCCGGGCGTTCAGAACGATCAGCACCACGAAAAAGGCCATGCAGATAACAAGAAAAATGCTCACGTAAATGCCGGAGGTTTTCTGGAAAATGGAATCCCAGAAGCCCTGCTTTGCCACGGTTACCTTAATATAGGAACCGTCCTCCAGCACATCGGTGGCGCAAAGAACCGCTTCGCCGTTCGGTCCTTTGGATTCATATGCGCCCGATCCGCCCTTACGTGCCCGCGACATGTCTTCCTGGCTCATCGGCTCGTCAAGACCGTCGGCAGCGTAAATCACCTGACCGCTGGCGGCGTAAACCCGGGCGGTAATGCCCCGGTTGCGCAGATAGTGCGAAAGGGCGGTAAAGCCCTCCGTGTCGTTTCCGGAAGGAGCGAATTCGGAAACCAGGGTGCAGGAAAGTTCCAGATCCCCTGACAGATCCCGATTGCGTTCGCCCACCAGAGAAACGCAGCTGAGCACCACCAATACCACCAGGATAAGTAAGGTGAAAAGGGTTGCGGCGTGCGCAACCCTAATTCTCACAGGCGGTTCTCCTGCTTGTCGTTGAACTTATAGCCGACGCCGCGGATGGTTTCGATATAACGGGCGTCGTCTCCCAGCTTCTGGCGGATGTGACGGATATGCACGTCCACCGTGCGGGTCTCGCCGTAGAATTCATAGCCCCAGATGCGATCCAGCAGGAAATCGCGGGTCAACACCTTGCCGCGGCTGAGCACCAGCAGCTTGAGCAGTTCGAACTCTTTCAGCGTCAGGGAAAGCTTTTCGCCGTTGCGGAAGGCTTCATAATTGCCCACGTCGATGGTCAGGCCGCCCACGTGGAGAATGCCCTCTTCCTCATTCTGAGGCGCGGCGCGGCGCAAAAGCGCCTTTACCCGGGCGATCAGTTCCCGCACGGAGAAGGGCTTGGTAATATAATCGTCTGCGCCCAGTTCCAGGCCCAGGATCTTGTCCACTTCGTCGCCCTTGGCCGTCAGCATAATGATCGGGATGTCCGCAGTGGTGGACTGTCCCTTCAGACGGCGGCAGACTTCCATGCCATCGATGCCGGGGAGCATAATGTCCAAAAGCACCATTGCAGGACGCTCGCGCTGGCAGACCGCCAGTGCATCTTCACCTGTGGTGGCAGTCACGACCCGGTAGCCGGATGCCTCCAGATTGAACGACAACAGTTCAAGGATATGAGCCTCGTCGTCAACGGCCAGTATCAATTCATTTGCCATGTGCGTGTCCTCATTTCTTGTATATTAGTATTTATCCGCCGGAGTTTGTCCGTCGGTAGTACCCATTTCGGAATCGGTGAGCAATTTGGACAGTTCGTTCATGAAGGTTTGAATGTCCTTAAACTGCCGGTACACGGAAGCAAACCGGACATACGCCACTTCGTCCAGCTTTTTTAATTCTTCCATCACGATCTCGCCCACCGCCAGGCTGGTGACTTCCGTATCGCCCATGGAATATACTTTTTTTTCGACGCTGCGCACCAGATCGTCGATCTGTCCCAGGGAAACGGGCCGCTTTTCGCAGGCCTTGATCACGCCCGGGCGAATTTTCGCCGCGTCAAAAGCCTGACGGGTTTTGTCCCGCTTTACGACCATCACCGGGATCATTTCCACCTTTTCATAGGTAGTAAACCGGCGACCGCAGGCCTCGCACTCTCTGCGGCGGCGAATGCTGGTGCCGTCGTCGCTGAGCCGGGAATCTACCACCCGGCTTTGCATGCAATCACAGAAGACGCATTTCACTTCCGCGCTCACCTCATTCGTTAATATTATACACAAAGTTCGCAGTCAAGTCCAGTGTTTTGTTAAAAAAACTTCGATTTTCAGAAATTTCCGGTGTATTTGGTATAATGCGCGGCAATGTGAAATCTGATTTTACGCATCAGGTTCCATATCCACCAGAATTACGTCGTCTCCAATACGGCGAATGTGATTCCAGGGGATGGCCAGGCCCTCCTTTTCCGTGCGAAACAGCCCCAGAAAGCCGTTCTGCGCGGGTACGAGAATGGCCTCCACGCAGGCCTGTTCGTTCAAAAGCAGATCAAAGGGCCGGCCCAGGCGTTTGCCGTTGCAGATATTGATGACGTCCTTCTGCTTTAATTCCGAAAACAACATCCCCATCGCCCCCCCCGAAGCATTCTATGCCGGAAAAGAAAATTTGGTTTCCCGTGTCGCGCGGCGAAAGCTGTGTCGAGGATTGTCGAATGTAAATATGCCGTAATGATTGGGTTTTCATGGGATTTTGCGGCTACTAAGAATGATAAGAATGTCGAAACTTTAAAATAACACTGTCGAATGTCGAAATTACGGCGGTTTTGTACGACTTTTTCTCCGGGTAAATTATGTGAAGGAAGGGTAAACTTTTGCTTCGGAGGTGGTCGATTGTACCGCAGCGTGGAGATGCTGATGATCCGGGAATTTACGCTGGATTTCGTCACGCTGGCGGCGGCGCTGCGGCCCGTGCGCCGGCTGCGACTAAAGCGATTGATTTCCGCCGCGGCGGCGGGGGCGCTGTTCGCGGGGCTGCTGCTGCCCATGGCGCTTCCGGAGGCCGTCAAAAACTTTCTGAGCATTTGCTGGACGGCGGTAATGGCCCGCATGGCGGCGGGGCCGGGTCACCGGGGCGCGGGGGCCGCGGTGCTGGCCCTTTCGGCCCTGGGATATGCCCTCTCCCGCCCCTTTCAGGGAAATTCACTGCTGGCGGCGGGGACATACTGTCTTTCCGCCCTGGGCAGCTCACTGATATTGAACAGGAAGCGCCGATGGCAGGCCAATTGGCGGGTGGAGATCCGATTGGAATGGCGCGGAAGAGCGGCGGCTTTCCCGGCGCTGATTGACACGGGAAACCGGCTGCGGGAGCCCGTCAGTTCCCTGCCGGTGATTGTAGTGGGTCAGGAGCAATTACAGGGGCTTTTGCCCAGGGATTACGACCCGCTGGAGCCCTGGCGGCGGCCATTTCCCGGGCTGCGGGAGGTGGCCTTCGGGGGCGTGGGCGGCAGCGGCGTCATGGGCTGCTTTTGTCCGGAGGCGCTGAAATTCGACGGCGCGGAGGCCGGGGAAGCCTTCTGGGTGGCCGTTTATCCCGGGCCGCTGCCGGGAGGCGCGGGGGCCCTTGCGCCCCCGGAATGTATGGAATATTTTGCCGGCAAAGACCGGAAACATCAATCAAAGGAGGAGTGTTCATGCAGGGCACCAAATCCATAACGAAATCCATATTTGGATTGGTGGTACATTTACGGCGGGGCAGCATCTGCTACATTGGCGGCAGCGACACGCTGCCCGCGCCCCTGACCCGGGAGGAGGAAATCGCACTGATGGGCAAGATGGCCGCCGGAGACGCTTCGGCCCGTTCCACCCTCATCGAGCGCAATCTCCGGCTGGTGGTTTACATCGCCAGAAAATTCGAAAACACGGGCATCAACATCGAGGATCTGATTTCCGTGGGCACCATCGGACTGATCAAGGCGGTCAATTCCTTCGATCTTTCCAAGAACATCAAGCTGGCCACCTATGCCTCCCGATGCATCGAGAACGAAATTCTCATGGTGCTGCGCAGAACCAGCCGACTGAAGCTGGAAGTCTCCTTCGACGAGCCGCTGAACACCGACGTGGACGGCAACGAGCTATTGCTTTCGGACGTAATGGGCACGGAACCGGATCTGGTTTCCCGGGATCTGGATTCCAGCGTGGAGCGCAGCTGCCTGCGCACGGCCATTCGCGGCCTGTCCAGCCGGGAGCGGAACATTGTGGAATTGCGTTACGGCATCGGCGGCGGCAGCGAGCGCACCCAGAAGGAAGTGGCCGACATGCTGGGTATTTCCCAGAGCTACATATCCCGCCTGGAAAAGCGCATCATCGGAAAACTGCGGGTGGAAATGGAAAAAATGGCATAAACATGGGCTGCATACGACGCCTCCGCAAGGGCAATACTCTTTCCCGTGCGGAGGTGATTTTATGCCGTCCAACAAAGTGGAAATCTGCGGCGTGGATACGTCCACGCTGCCGGTAATTAAAAATGAGCGCATGCGGGAATTGTTTCCCCGGGTGCACGCCGGGGACACGGAAGCCCGGGCGGAATTTATCCGGGGCAATCTGCGGCTGGTGCTCAGCGTCATACAGCGCTTCAACAACCGGGGCGAAAGCGTGGACGATTTATTTCAGGTGGGCTGCATCGGCCTGATGAAGGCCATCGATCATTTCGACCTAAGTCAGAACGTGCGGTTTTCCACCTATGCGGTGCCGATGATCATCGGCGAGATCCGCCGGTATCTGCGGGACAACAATCCCATTCGGGTATCCCGTTCCCTGCGGGACACCGCCTACCGAGCCCTGCGGACCCGGGAGGAGCTGACCGTTCGCGCCGGAAAAGAGCCCAAGGTCAGCGAAATTGCCCAGGCCATGGAGCTGCCCGAGGGTGAGGTGGCCGCCGCGCTGGAGGCGGTGCAGGATCCGGTTTCTCTGTTTGACCCGGTATATCAGGACGGAGGCGACGCCATTTACGTGATGGATCAGCTCCGGGACGAGCGGGTGAACGAGGAGGACTGGGTACGAGATCTTTCCATTCAGCAGGCGCTGAATCGCCTGGCGGAACGGGAACGCAGCATCATCAACCGGCGATTTTTTCAGGGGCGAACCCAGATGGAAGTGGCGGCGGAAATCGGCATTTCACAGGCCCAGGTTTCCCGGCTGGAAAAATCGGCGCTGCAGCAGATGCGCCGCTATATGCAATAACGCGAAAACGGCCCGGGGCGCAAAGGCTCTGATATGTACCCCCAATACTGGACAGTCAGTATTGGGGGTATTTATATGAAATACAGCTACGAGTACAAGAAAGATTGTGTGGAAC
>CACXHB010000042.1 GCA_902767315.1 uncultured Eubacteriales bacterium | reverse complement strand
TAACCGGCGTGGACGCGGGCTGGGGCACGAAAGTGGACATTGCAACCCTGAAGGGCACAACCACTCAGTATGCCTACAAGGCATTCGGTGCGGTGATTACCAACACCGGGAGCCGACCCTCCGGGATTTGGGCGGCTATGAATTGCATTTCCATGCCGAACGATCTGTTGACAGTGCCCATCGATACAGGCAGCGGCGTGGTTGTACCCACTACGGGCAGCGCGACGTTTAACCCGTCGGCGACAGGCACGTACACCACCTATTGGTGGAACATCGATAGTGATGTTCGGCAGGGGTACACCAAGTCCAACGGACGGATTAAGGGCGGTATATTCTACGCCGTATCGGGCGTGAGCGGAACGGTGAAGTCCGCGATATTAAAGCTGACCCGGCTGAAAAATTACGGCAAGGGCGCACCGGTGCAGGTGAAAGTCTATGGAACGGTCAGTACGGGAAAGAGCGGGAACCCGGCGCTGAGCACGGAGGGCTACGTGCTGGGCACCATCGATGGTGGGCAGACGGCTGAATTCGCGCTGCCCGCGGCGCTGGCGACCGGATTGGGCAATGGCACGTACAAGGGGATTGTGCTGTACGCGGACGATACGACGGCGCTTCATGGAAAAACATACAGCACCAACTTCGCGCGGTTTTCCGCCGACGCGAGTTTGACCATTACCTGGACGGTATGACCGGCGCGGCGGCCGGAAGCATAGGATAAGGAGGAAGAGGATGTATACGGGAGAACAGCTGGCCCAATGGGCGGAAAAGGCGCTGGCGATGCAGGCCAGATACTGGTACGGAACCTGCTGGTACCGGGCCACGGAGGATTTGCGGAAGCGGAAGGCAAAGCAGTATCCCGCCCATTACGGCACGGCCCGCACGGCGGTTTACCGGCAGCACATTGCCCAGGGGCGCATGGTGTGCGATTGCGTGGGCTTAATCAAGGGATTTTTCTGGACCGGAAACGGCGGGCATGGACAGAAATACGCTTCCGGCAACTGCCCGGACGTATCCGCCGACGGCATGCTGCGGCTTTGCGCCGTCACGGGAAATCTGCGCGCCCTTCCGGAAAAGCGGGGGCTGGTGCTCTGGCGGAAGGGGCACATCGGCGTTTACGTGGGCGGCGGCTGGACCATCGAGGCCCGGGGATTTGCCTACGGGGTGGTGCGCACCCGGGTGGCGGAGCGGGGCTGGCAGAAATGGGGGCAATTGCCCATGCTGGATTACGGCCCCGGACAGGCGGAAAATCCGCCGGAGGAGCCGGAACCTTTGCTGCGGCAGGGCGCCAAAGGGGACGCGGTAAGGCGCATGCAGGGGCTGCTGCTCCGGTGGAACGCCCAGGCGCTGCCCAGATACGGCGCGGACGGGGAATTCGGCGGGGAAACCCGCAAATGGGTGCTGCGCTTTCAGAAGCAGGCGGGCATTGAATGCGACGGCATTGTGGGGCCGATTACATGGCGGAAATTGAAGGGGGAATGAACATGGCGTTTCAGTGGATTGCCGCCGTGGCCGGGATTATCAGCATTCTGGGGGCGCTTCTGAAGCTTTTGGGCAAGGTCAACGCCCAGCAGCGGGATTTCGAGGAGACACGGAAGCTGGCCCGGCGCAACGACGAAATGTGCAAAATGCTTTTGAAGGCGGATCTGGCCATTCTGGACGGCCTGAAGCAGCAGGGCTGCAACGGCCGGGTGACGGATATGCACAACAAACTGGTGGCTTACGCGGTGGATCAGTAAAGGAGGACGGCGCATGCAGCTGGAATATACCTGGGCGTCTCTGGGCACCACCGCGGGATGCAGCGCGGCGGTATTGCTGGTGACGCAATATGTCAAGGACTATCTGCCCCGGTGGCTGCCCACCCGGCTGGCGGTGTGGGGACAGGCGTTTCTTTTCCTGGCGGGGGCCTGGTTTTTCGGCGAGGAGCGACACGCCCTCAGCGATCTGCCCCTGCTGGCGGTGAATTCCGTCACCATCGCCCTGGCGGCCATGGGGGCCTATGAAACGGCGTTGAAGGAAAAAACCCAGGGAAAGGGATAAAACAGACGAGGCCCCCGGCACACGCGCCGGGGGCCTCAGCCTGTCAAAAAAGGTCGCACAAAGCGGCCTTTTTTGATATAATGGGAACAGGTGATGAAGATGCTGAAGAGAGAAACCG
>CACXHB010000041.1 GCA_902767315.1 uncultured Eubacteriales bacterium | reverse complement strand
GCTGCGGCGTGGCGGAGGAACCGGAGACGGGGCGCGTTGTGGGCCTGTATATTCTGCACCCCAATAATGTAGGCCGCTGCGGACACATCGCCAACGCCAGCTACGCCGTGGCGGGAAACGCCCGGGGCCTGGGGGCGGGGGAAGCGCTGGTGCGGCACAGTCTGCAGACCGCGGCCCGGCTGGGCTTTCGGGTGATGCAGTTCAACGCCGTGGTAGCGGAAAACCTCCGGGCCCGGCGGCTGTATGAGCGGCTGGGGTTCCGACAGCTGGGAGTGATTCCCGGAGGCTTCCTGACGAAGGACGGCCGGTATGTGGACATTTGTCCCTATTATAAGGAGCTTTTATAAGGAATTTTGTGGTTTTTCGGGATATTTCCGCAAAAGGAAATCCAGAAATTCCTGAGCGGGCCGGGGCAAGGGCGTGTTTTTCGGGTGCGTCGCCACGATTTGGGAAAGCAGCCCCTCCGGAATGGCGGGGGAGACCATGTCCCCGCCGCGCATGAGTCCGGCGGCGGAAGCGGGAACCACCGCCACGCCCAGCCCCCGTTCCGCCAGCGAGACGGCGGTGCGGGCGTCGTCGCACACGCAGCGGAAGGCCCCTGCGCCGCCGGCCGCGTCCAGCTTCTGGCGCACCAGCGCCTCCCATCGGCGATAGACGATCAGCGGCAGGGTGCGCAGCTGCGCCCAGGAGGCGTCCTCCCGGGGCAGCAGTTCCCGCCGGGCCACGGCCACCATGGCTTCTCCGGCCAGGGGATGGGAAAGCAGATCCTCGGCCTGAAAGGGCTGGCGCACCAGCGCCAGATGGACGCTGCGGCGGCGCAGGCGCTGGATCAGTTCATAGGTGTTGGCTTCGTAGATTTCCAGGCGTACGCCCTTCCGCTCCCCGCAGAATTCCGCCAGCCAGTCCGCCGCCAGCGTGCCGGAAAGAGAGGACACCATGCCCAGACGCAGCACGCCGCCGCTGCCCTCTCGCAGGGCGGCGATCTCGTCCAAGGCGCTTTGCTGCGTTTCCAGCATGGAACAGGCGTAGCCGTACAGCACCCGCCCCGCGTCGGTGAGGGTGATATGTCGGCGGCCCCGTTCAAACAGGCTGCAGCCCACCTCCCGCTCCAGGGCCTGAAGCTGCATGCTCAGGGGCGGCTGGGAAAGATACAGCCTTCGGGCGGCCGCGGTGATGCTGCCTTCCTCCGCCACGGCGGCGAAATAACGCAATTGCTTTAAATCCATGAAATCATCCATTCGAAAACGATATTGCACATATTTTGAATATATATTTTAAATATGGTACGTTCGGTGCTATAATACTCTCTGGAACGCAGAATGTCAAGGAAACGGAGCGTCGTGCATGAAAAAATTGCTGGCCTATCTGAAAGGTTATGAGAAGGAAAGCATCCTGGGGCCGCTGTTCAAGCTGCTGGAAGCGTCCTTTGAACTGATTGTGCCGCTGGTGGTGGCGGCGATGATCGACCGGGGCATCGGACAGGGAAATAAGGGCTACGCGGGCCGGATGACCCTTTTGCTGATCGCGCTGGGGCTGGTGGGGCTGGTCTGCTCGGTTACGGCCCAGTATTTCGCCGCCAAGGCCTCGGTGGGCTTCGTCACCCGGCTGCGGCATGCGCTGATGGAGCATTTGCAGAAATTTACCTATGCTCAGTTGGATAAGGTGGGCTCATCCACCCTGATTACCCGGATGACCAGCGACATGAACCAGGTGCAGACGGGCATGAACCTGGCCCTGCGGCTGTTGCTGCGTTCGCCCTTTGTGGTGTTCGGGGCCATGATCATGGCGTTTTTTGTGGATGCAAAGGCGGCTATGGTGTTCGTGGTGGCCATTCCCCTTCTGTCGGTGGTGGTGTTCGGCATCATGCTTCTGACCATTCCCCTCTATAAAAAAGTGCAGGCGCGTCTGGATGGAGTAACCGGCGTGACCCGGGAAAACCTCTCCGGCGTGCGGGTGCTGCGGGCCTTTGGCAAGGAAGAGGCCGAAAAGGCGGAATTCCGGGAAAAAAATCAGGGCCTGACCACGCTGCAGAAGAAGGTGGGCCGGGTTTCTTCCCTGATGAATCCCCTGACCTACGCCATGATTAACGGCGCGATTGTGGCGCTGATTTATCAGGGGGCGCTGCGGGTGGACGCGGGGGCGCTGACCCAGGGCCAGGTGGTGGCATTGTATAATTACATGTCCCAGATTCTGGTGGAACTGATTAAAATGGCCAATCTGATTATCAACATGACCAAGGCCGCGGCCTGCGGCGGACGAATCCAGAGCATTCTGGACATGCCCGCGGGCGCCGAAAAGCTGGACGGCGGAAAAGAGGGCGGCGACTGCGCCGTGGAATTCCGGAACGTCTGCCTGAAATATCCCGGGGCGGCGGAGGATTCCCTGACGGATCTGACCTTCCGGGTGCCCAGGGGGCAGACGGTGGGCGTCATCGGCGGCACGGGTTCCGGAAAAAGCAGCCTGGTCAACCTGATTCCCAGGTTTTACGACGCCACCGGCGGCCAGGTGCTGGTCAATGGCCGGGATGTGCGCGCCTGGGAGCCTCAGGAATTGCGGCGGCGCATCGGCGTGGTGACCCAGAAGGCGGAATTGTTCGCCGGCAGTATTCGGGATAATCTGAAGTGGGGCGACGAAAACGCCGACGACGCAGCGCTGCTGGCGGCGGCGGAGGCGGCCCAGGCGGGGGACGTGGTGCGGAACAAGGGCGGATTGGACGCGTGGATTGAGCAGCACGGC
>CACXHB010000040.1 GCA_902767315.1 uncultured Eubacteriales bacterium | reverse complement strand
GCTTCTTACCTCGTCAAGGTGTTTCACTCATTCGAAATCTGACTGTTCTTTTCCTTGTCTTCTTTTTCTCTCTGTATCGTTTTCAAGGTTCGTCCGCCGCGCTCTCTCAGGTTTTTTGCCCTCGCTCGCGGCGACAGGTGTTATTATAGCAGGGTCCCCCGGGAATGTCAACCCCCTTTTTCACGTTTTTTGTCTGTTTCACATTTGAGTCACATTTTATGTTACACCGACCTTCCTGAGGCTTGTGCGGCTTCTGCGGGCCTTATATAAGTAGGGGTTGTATCTGCCGCCCCTCCAGGGCCCCCTGGGCGGCCTGGGGGATCCGGTCGAAATATGACACCAATGAGGCGGGCTTTCCCTCGGGCGCATCCTGGCCATAGGGCACGAAATAAAAATCCCGCATGGCCTGCAGCTTCCCCAGATTTTCCGCGTTGCGGCCCAGGCCGTCATTGGTGGAAGGGGCAATCAGCACCGGCCGGCCGTTGCGCAGATGGCTTTTCGCCGCCAGCGTTACCGGCGTATCGGCGATGCCCGCCGCCAGTTTTGCCAGGGTATTGCCCGTGCAGGGGGCGATAATCAGAAGATCCAGCAGCTTTTTCGGCCCGATGGGCTCCGTTTCCACGATGGTATGCCAGATTTCCCGGCCGCAGATTTCCCGAAAAATCCGCCGGGCCTCGGCGGCGGGATAAAATCGGGTGTCCGATTCGTAAGCCGCCTGAGACATGATGGGCGTCAGCGCCGCGCCGGTTTCCGCCAGCGCCTGCCAGGCCTGAAAAACCTTTCGAAAGGTGCAGAACGATCCCGTCATGGCGCAGCCGATGCGCACGCTTTTCCATTCCGTCATGATAAAATTCCTCCCCGCTTCATGGCCTGGGCGATGGCGCCGGCCGCGGCCTGGGGACAATACCGCCCGGGCACGCCCCGCTCCCGCCGAATCCAGAGGCCCGCCGTCTCCGCCGCCTGAAAATCCACCCCATAGGGCGGGCTGGCCAGATCAATAATTCGCACGTCCTTCCGGGCATGGGTCAGGGCCCGGCCGTCGAAGATCATGGCCGGGGCGGTGGAAAAGAGAAATTTCTTTCCCGCCAGCGCCTGCGCCGCCAGCTCCGTGCGCCGGGGAATGGCGCCCATCCGCTGAATTTCGCCGAAGGCGCTCTTCCGCCGGGTCAGCGCCGTCACCCGGGCCCCCAGCCCCGCCAGCTTCGCCGTCAGCGCCCGGCCGATGCGTCCCCAGCCCGCCACCAGGCAGTCCTCCCCCTCCAGCCGGCCTTCCCCGGCGGCCATGGCGGCGAAAATCGCGCCTTCCGCCGTCATCCGGGCGATTTCTCCCTGATATTCCTCATCTTGCAGCAAATCCATCGCTCCCGCCGGGCCCGCCGCCGGGCCGCAGGTGATCAGGCGCTTCCCTTCCGGCAGATCCACCGGCGCGGGCCACGGGGTCACCACCCAATCTGCCTCCGCCGGTCCGGAAAGATCCACTCCTGCCCGGCGCAGAAGCTCCCGCAGGCACTGATAGCGCCGGTCCTGCCCCAGAATTGCAATGCGCATTTTCCCACATCCTTTCCCCCCATGCTATTCCGCCGCGACCTTTTCCGCCACAGGGCCTTGTTATTTGGTTCAAATTCCATTATAATAAAGTTAATAAGCAGGGAGGTGTGCGCTTCATGACCCATCGGCCCATTACCACGCTGTTTCTTCTGCAATCCGTGGATGGCAAAATCACCACCGGCGCCAGCGACGCGCTGGATTTCGACCGGGATTTTCCCCGAATTCCCGGCCTGCGGGAGGGACTGCATCAGTATTATGAAATCGAGCAGACCACCGACCTGTGGTCGCTGAATTCCGGGCGGGTGCAGGCGAAAATGGGGGTAAACAAAAAGCCTCTGCCGGAAAAAACGCCGGTTTCCTTTGTGATTTTAGATAATCATCACCTGACCCGCCGGGGGGTGGAATATTTCTGCGCCCGTTCCCGGGAATTTGTGCTGGCCACCTCCAATCCCCGGCACCCGGCTTATGAAGTGGTGGCGGACAATCTGCATATTTTTCAGCAAAGCCCCCTTTGTCTGGGGGATCTGCTGCGCCATCTGAAGGAACATTTCGACTGCCAGCGAATCACCGTGCAAACCGGCGGCACCCTGAACGGCCTGCTGCTGCGGGAAAAGCTGCTGGATTATGTGGACGTGGTGGTGGCCCCGGCGCTGGTGGGCGGAAAGGACACCGCTTCCCTGGCGGACGGGCCGTCGCTGCAAAGCGCAGAGGAGCTCTCCGGGGTGGGGGTGCTTTCTCTGGAAAGCGCTCAGCCGCTGGCGCATTCCTATCTGCGGCTGAAATATCGGGTGATCCCGCTGGAGGACGCGCCCATTGAAATCTGCGCCATGGATTGCGGCCATCCCCTTTGGGAAAAGGTCTGCGGCTTTGCGGAAAAATGCTCCTGGGGCGCGGGCCCGGTGCTGGCCCGAAAAATGCGCGAAAACGCCTTCGAAAGCAACGAACGCGTGCTGGCGGCGGTCTGCGGCGAGGAAGTCGCGGGCTTTGCCACCTTTTCCAACCGGGACGAGCTGCCCCCGGAATATTCCTTTACCCCCTTTGTCGGCTTTGTATTTGTCGACGAAAAATTCCGAGGCCGGCGGCTGTCGGAAAAGCTGGTGAATCGGGGCTGCGAAATCGCCCGCGGACAGGGCTTTACAAAAATCTATCTCCTCAGCGGCGAAAAGGGACTGTACGAAAAATACGGCTTCGAAAGCCTCGGCGATTATCCCACCGTATACGGCACGATGGATCAGCTGTTTACAAAGCCCCTCTGACGGGCATAAAAGAACGGACGAAGTTTTTGCCTTCGTCCGTTTCTTTATCCCAGCGATTTCAGCGCCAGGAAAATCATTTCGTCCGCCTTCTCCGTCTGCCCGGCCACCTTGGAAATGGCCTGAGCCGCCTCGGAGGCTCCATATCCCAGGGAAACCAGCGCCGCGATGGCCTCGGCCTCGGGGCCCTGCTGCGCCACCCGGGGAGAAACCGACGTGCCCGTCAGTTCCGTCTCCTCCACCTTGTCCTTCAATTCCAATACCAGCCGTTGGGCGGTCTTTTTGCCGATGCCGGGTACCTTGGTCAGCGCCCCGGAATCCCCCGCCACCAAAGCGATGGAAAGATCCCGCACGCTCATGGCGGAAAGGATGGCCAGGGCCGTGCGGGGGCCGACGCCGGTCACGCCGCTGAGCCGCTGGAACATGTGCTTCTCTTCCTTGGAATAAAAGCCGAACAGATCCACCGCGTCCTGGCGCACGTTCAGAACCGTATATACTTTCATCCGCTGACCCGCCGCCGGGCAGGTGGAAAGGCAGGCGCCGCTGACCAGAATGGAATAGCCGATGCCTCCGGCCTCCAACACGATGCTGTCCGTGGTTTTTTCGGCCACAATGCCGTCGATGTACGCGTACATCCGCCGCTCCCCCTTTTATCGAATTTTGAACAGTTGTTTCTGGTTGACGCTGTTTGCGTGGGTCAGCGCCACCGCCAGCGCGTCTGCCGCGTCGTCCGGCCGGGCGATGTCCTCCATGTGCAAAAGCAATTTCACCATCTGCTGCACCTGGTGCTTGTCCGCCCTGCCGTATCCCGTCACCGCCTGCTTGATCTGGTTGGGCGTATATTCATATAAATTTTCCGTCCGTTCCGCCACGGCCACGATGGCCGCCCCCCGGGCCGCGCTGACCGCCATGCCCGTGGTGACGTTTTTGGAAAAAAACAGTTCTTCAAACGCCACGTCGTCCGGCTGATAGATGTCCAATAACTGATTTACGCCCTTGAAGATCGACCGCAGCCGCTGGGGGGTGGCCTCCCCGGGCCTGGTGGAAATCACGCCGTATTGAATCACCCGGCGCTTGTCCCCCTGCGCTTCGATCACCCCGTAGCCCATGGTGCCCAATCCGGGGTCAATTCCCAATATAATCATGCGTCGCCCATCCTGTTTTCTGGTGTTTTCATATTTTCCATGATACCTTTCCCCCCGCGGTTTGTCAAGTTGAGCGGGGGCATGCTATAATAGACGGGAGGTGATTTTCGTGGAAAAGCGTTTGTCCATGCCCGACGGGCTGCGGGTGCTGGCCATCGGTCTGGTGATGGCCTTTCATATCTGGCAGCAATCCTGGCTGTCGCCGGTAATTCATCTGGGCGGGCTGCGTCTGGATCTTTCGCCCCTGGTGCGCACCGGGTATCTGGGGGTGGACGCCATGCTGCTGCTCAGCGGGTACCTGCTGGCCCTGCCCCAGGCCCGAGGCAAACAGCTGCGGCCGGTCGCGTTCTATCGAAAGCGGCTCATCCGCATTCTGCCCTGCTATCTGCTGTGCGTGGGGATGTATTTTTTCGCCTCGGCCCTGCCCCGGGGGGAATACGCCTCCGCCGGAGCCATGTGGAAGGATCTGTTGACCCACCTGACCTTCACCCACGCCTTTTTCTACGATACCTACGTGGCCACCCATCTGAACGTGGTGCTCTGGACCCTGGCCATTGAAATGCAGTTTTATCTGATCTACCCCCTGGTCATCCGCTGTTTTCAGAAAAACTGCCTGCTCACCTATGCCGCCATGGTTCTTTCCGCGCTGCTGTTCCGGCGCTATGCCGCTTCCGGGGAGCGCACCGTAATGTTCATGAATCAGCTGCCCGCCATGCTGGATCTTTACGCCAACGGCATGCTGGCGGCGTATCTCACGGTGGAATTTGAGAAACACGAATTCGGAACGCCCGCGAGGCTGGCCTTCACGCTGCTGTCAATGTTCGCCTTTTTTGCCATTTATCGCCTGGCGGTGGGGCAATATGCGGACTCCTTTCCCCTGGAGCTGCGCCGGGCGGGGCAGCTTTCCCGCCGGTATCTGCTGGGGGTTTTTCTGGCCATGGCCCTGGTTTTTGGTGAGAGTTCCTACCTATTATATAGGCGCATATTCTCCAACCCCGTCACCCGCTTTCTCTCCGCCATTTCCTACAACGCCTATCTGTGGCATACCTGTCTGGCGCTGAAGCTGAAGGAATGGAAAATTCCGAACTATCTTTCCGAGAATCCCGCCTCTGCCGGGGAAATGCCCTGGCAATTGCATTACACCCTTTTGTGCTTTTTCTCCGCTCTTTTGCTGGCCACGGCGCTGACCTTCGGCTTCGAGCGGCCTCTTACCAAAAAACTAACGCAGAAATACGAACATCGTCGTTGCAAGCAGGAAAAATCTTCGGTATAATAAGTACATCATTTTCAGGAGGCGTGCATCCATGTTCAACGCAGATTTTCTTCGCGATTCCGACCCGGAAATTTTTCAGGCCATGGCAGGCGAGCTCACCCGTCAGCGGGATCATCTGGAGCTGATCGCCTCCGAAAACTTCGTCAGCCCCGCGGTGATGGCGGCCATGGGTTCCCATTTGACGAATAAATATGCAGAAGGGTACCCCGGACACCGGTACTACGGCGGATGCGAATATGTGGACGTGGTGGAGGATTTGGCCCGGGATCGGGCAAAGGCCATCTTCGGCGCGGAGCATGCCAACGTACAGCCCCATTCCGGCGCCCAGGCCAACACGGCGGTTTACTTCGCCCTGCTGGAGCCCGGCGACACCGTCATGGGCATGAGTCTGTCCCACGGCGGTCACCTGACCCACGGCAGCCCCGTGAACCTTTCCGGCAAATATTACAACTTCGTTCCCTACGGCGTTTCCCCGGAAACGGAAATGCTGGATTACGATTCCATTCGCGCCATCGCCCTGGAATGCCGGCCCAAATTGCTGGTGGCCGGGGCCAGCGCCTATCCCCGGGCCATTGATTTTGCCCGTCTGCGGGAAATCTGCGACGAGGTACACGCTCTTCTGATGGTGGACATGGCCCACATCGCCGGTCTGGTGGCCGCCGGGGAGCACATGAACCCCGTGCCTTATGCGGACATTGTGACTACCACCACCCACAAGACCCTGCGGGGTCCCCGGGGCGGTTTGATTCTCTGCCGGGAAAAGTACGCCAAGGCCATCGACAAGGCCATCTTCCCCGGCACCCAGGGGGGCCCGCTGATGCACGTCATCGCCGCCAAGGCCGTGTGCTTCGGGGAAGCCATGCGCCCTGAATTCAAAACCTATCAGCACCAGATCGTGCTCAACGCCCATGCCATGGCCCAGCGCCTGACGGAGCGGGGAATCAAGCTGGTATCCGGCGGCACGGACAATCACCTGATGCTGGTGGATCTTACCGGCCGCAGCATGTCCGGCAAAAAGCTGGAAACCCTGCTGGGCCAGGCCCACATTACGCTGAATAAAAATACAGTTCCCAACGAAACCCGCAAGCCCACCGTTACCTCCGGCGTGCGCATTGGCACTCCCGCCGTCACCACCCGGGGCATGGTGGAAACGGACATGGCGGACATCGCGGACATGATCGCCGACGTCGTCGACCAGGGCGAGGCCGCGGTGGAATCCGTGCGCACCCGGGCCATGGCTCTGTGCGCCCGGCATCCCCTCTACGAATAAAGGAGCGTTCTCATGGACAAGCTGGACACCATTTTCACCATGCAGAAATCCCTCAACGACGAAATTACCGCCCTGCGGCATCTGGAGGACGTCACCCCCGATCAGTGGCAGCAGAAGCTCACCCTGGCCATGCTTTCGGAAATGGCCGAGGCCCTGGAGGGCACGGATTTCAAATGGTGGAAGAACAAAAAACCCAAGGATCCGGATTATCTGAAGGAAGAAATCGTGGACATGCTGCACTTTCTGGTGAGCATGGCCCTGCGCGCGGGCATGGACGCGGAGGAACTCTACGCCCGCTATCTGGCCAAAAATAAGGAAAATTTTGACCGTCAGCACGGGAAATCGAAAAAGCCCGGCTACGACGCATCGGAGGCGAACGAAGCATGATTCCCACCAGAGAACAGGCCTGGAACATCCTTACCAAATACGTAGAATCCCCGTCCCTGCAGGAGCATTGCAAAACGGTGGAGGGCGTAATGCGCTATTTTGCGCCGAAATTCGGCGGCGACCCGGAAATCTGGGGGGTGGCGGGCCTTCTGCACGATGTGGATTATGAAAAGTGGCCGGAAGCCCATTGCAAAAAGATGATCGAATTGTTGGACGCGGAGAACGTGGACCGGGAATTCACCCTGCAGCTGGCCGCCCACGGCTGGGGTCTGTGCACCGACGTGGAGCCGGAAACGGACATGGCCAACGTGCTCTACACCGTGGACGAGCTGACGGGACTGATTCACGCGGCGGCCATCATGCGGCCTTCCAAGTCCGTGATGGATCTGGAACTGAAGAGCGTAAAGAAAAAATACAAGTCCAAGGGCTTCGCCGCCGGCGTGGATCGCGGCGTCATTGAAAAAGGCTGCCAGCGCATCGGCCTTTCCCTGGACGAGGTGATCGAGGGCTGCATCCTGGGCATGCGCACCGTGGCCGGAGAAATCGGCCTGTTGGGCAATCCACAGGAAACTTAACTTGCAATCCCCCGGCGGAACGCCTATAATAAATTCATAGCGCAAGGAAGGGAAAAGCGCCGCAGGTCTTCTTCAAAGAGAGTCCGCGCAGGTGGAATGCGGGCAGGAGGGCGGCGGAGAGCTCCGGTTCCCCGAGCGCGCGGATCCAATAAATCCGCCGGAAGCCCCCGATACCGGGCAGAGAGATGGGCCCCCCGGCCCGAATCATGGTGGTACCGCGAAGTCATGCTTCGTCCATAATCTGGACGAAGCTCATTTTTTTGGAGGAGAGAAACATGGCCAAGAAGGATAAACAGCAGGAATTTGTTACCCAGATTACCCCCCGCAGCGAGGATTTCTCCAAGTGGTATACCGACGTCATTCTCCGCACCGACATGGTGGACTACGCCCCCGTGCGCGGCTGCATGGTCATCAAGCCCTACGGCTACGCCGTGTGGGAACTGATCCAGAAGGCCTTTGACGCGGAATTCAAGCGCACCGGTCACCAGAACGTCTACATGCCCATGCTGATTCCCGAAAGTCTGCTTCTGAAGGAAGCCGAGCACGTGGAGGGCTTCGCCCCCGAAGTGGCCTGGGTCACCCAGGGCGGCACGGAAAAGCTGGACGAGCGCCTGGCCATCCGTCCCACTTCCGAAACCATCTTCTGCACCATGTACGCCAAGTGGGTGCAGTCCTGGCGCGATCTGCCCATGAAGTATAACCAGTGGTGCTCCGTCATGCGCTGGGAAAAGACCACCCGTCCCTTCCTGCGCACCAGCGAATTCCTCTGGCAGGAGGGCCACACCATCCACGCCACTCCCGAAGAGGCTCAGGAAGAAACCCTGACCATGCTGAACGTGTATCGGGATCTGGTGGAAAACGTGCTGGCCGTGCCCGTGATCTGCGGCCAGAAATCTGAAAAGGAAAAGTTCGCCGGCGCCCGGGCCACTTACTCCATCGAGGCCATGATGCACGACGGCAAGGCCCTGCAGGCCGGCACTTCCCACAACTTCGGCACCAATTTCGCCGAGGCCTACGGCATCCAGTTCCTTTCCAAGGACGGCAAATTGGAATATGCTCAGGAAACCTCCTGGGGCGTGTCCACCCGGCTCATCGGCGCCATCATCATGACCCACGGCGACGACCGCGGCCTGAAGCTGCCTCCCCGCGTGGCCCCCATTCAGGTGGTCATCCTGCCCATCGCCCAGCACAAGGAAGGCGTGCTGGATCGCGCCCGCGCCCTGAAGGCGGAATTGGAAAAGGCCGGCCTGCGGGTAGAACTGGACGATCGCGACACCTATTCCGCCGGCTGGAAGTTCAACGAATGGGAAATGAAGGGCGTGCCCGTGCGCCTGGAGCTGGGGCCCCGGGACATCGAAAACGGCGTGGCCACCTACATGCGCCGGGACACCTTGGAAAAGGGCACCCTGGCCCTGGACGGCATCGCCGGCGAAATCACCGCCCTGCTGGACCAGATTCACGACAACATGCTCAATCAGGCCCGCACCTTCATGGAGGAGCATACCACCGTGGCCACCAACATGGAAGAGCTGGAAGCCGGCGTGCAGACCGGTTTCGTAAAGGCCGCCTGGTGCGAAGGCCGGGAATGCGAAGACGAAATCAAGGAGAAGTTCAACGCCTCCACCCGGAACATGCCCTTCGATCAGTCCGGCATGCCCTCCGATAAATGCGTCTGCTGCGGCAAGCCCGCCAAAAAGCTCATCTATTTCGCCAAGGCCTATTAATCCCATCAAAACCAACATCGCCGCGGAAGGGAATCCATTCCCCACCGCGGCGTTTTTATCGAAGCAGCGAAACGCTGAGCAGATTCGCCCCCATCTCCAGCCCATCATACAATGGATTGACCGATAGTGTCGTTGATGATATTTCTTTAACATTTTGTCTGGAATATAATCCCCGTGACCGGCATATGTCAAAGCTTGACAGAATCGATGCATCGCGATATACTACCGTTGAACCTGAGTTTAATTCCGCCTAGCGGCAGATTGCGTGCCGAGGGCTTGGACCCTGCTCGGGTTCTTTTTTATTTTCAGAAATCTCCTCTATCGCCGCGGAAGGGAAATCATTCCCCGCCATGGCCCCATCCCCTTCCCATTATAAAAAACGTCTCCTGCTGCCGGTACCCCGGCCCCAAAAGGAGCCTACGGTACAAAGACAAACACAGGAGACATTTTTATTATAACCAAATCGTTCGGCGCTGTTCAGTAACGCAGCGGTATAATCCCAGTTCGTACGGGCTCAATGGAAACGCTTGACAAGGCCAACATGGAATACTATACTGCAACAAGAGACATTTTTGACAGTGCGATCACTTTTCCTTAGAATAGGTTTGAATCGTGGGACTGTCAGGAATGTCTTTAATGATATACGAGATTGTCCATCTTATCCCTGGCAAATCAGACGATACAAATGCAATTGCGAACGTCGTTTTATTTCTGTAATTCCTTTTGCAGCACATCCGCGAATTGCTGCACCGCCGGGCCCAGGGTTTCCGCCCGGTCAAACGTCGCCGGATCGTCTCGATATTTTTCGGGATTTTGGCGAACCTCCAGCGCCGCGACCAGTTCCTCCGGCACCGGGCACAGCCCCTGCGCCAGCGCCCAGTCGCCCGCGGCAGTTTTGGCCGCCACCAGGCCCGTGCGCAGGGTGTAAATTCCCCGGGCAATGTCCAAAAGCCAGCCGTAGGAATAAAAGCTGCGGCCCGTCTGCTGGGCATATTGACGTATCAATTCATAATATCGCGTTACGTCCCGCTTCAGTTCCTCCCGGGTGGGCAGGGCCATGCCGCCCCGAATCTCCGGGCCCAGCAGCAGCTTTCCCTTTTCCAGCAGTTCCCCCCGGCAAAAACCGTCGAAGGCATAGCGGTCCGTGATGCGCTGACCGCTGGTGCCCCAGTAAACCACCCGATCCGCCGCGTTTTTCACAAAGGCCTCCCGGGTCAGCATGCCGCCCTCGAAGCTGCGATAATAGGGATTTTCCGGCTCCGCGGCCAAAAGCGTCTGGCGCAAATTCACCAGATGTTCCGCCTGGGTCTGACTCATGGGCTTCCCGGTCAACACCAGAATGTCGATGTCGCTCCATCCCCGCCGGAAATCCCCCAGCACGCAGGAGCCGTACAGATAGATGCTGCAATCCTCCAAAATTTCCCCAATGGCCTCCGTCATGCGGCCGATGGCCCGCCAGCGCCCCTCCGCTTCCGAACCGGCGGGAAATTTTGTGAACACCTGATTGGGATAGCCCATTTCCTCCACCAGTTCACAGGGCACAAAGCCGAATTTTTCATAAAGCCCCCGGGCCGCCGGGCCCTTGGGGTCCTCCCGGCGATAGGTGGTCACCGTGATTTCCCGCTGATTGTCCAGCCGCTTCAGCGCCTCCGCCATCAGCAGCGACGCCGCGCCTTTTCTGCGGAAATCCGGATGCACTCCCAGGCAGCAGAGCATGTTCAGCCGGGTGGAGATCAACATCACCCCCGCCAGCGCGTCTCCTTCCCGCACGCCGATGGCATGACCCTTTTCCATAAAACGGAGCACCGTTTGCCGATGCTCTTCCAATGCCGCTTCCGTTTCCAGTCCGGGAAATTCCGCCCGCAGCAGCCGCACCAGCTGCATCCAGGCCGTAATCTCTCGGGCCGTTCCGTAAAATACTTCCATTTGACCTCCTTATTGATACCAGCTTTGCTGCACGTCAAAATCCATGCTCAGTCCGATGCCAGTCACCAGGCCGTTGCCGTAGCTCAGGGAGATGTTATAACCATCATCCTGACAATAATTCACACTATTACCAAAATCATCGCAATTATAGCCCTGATCTCTCAGCATCTGGTCAGCTTCGCCAAAATCCATGCCTACATAAAAACCCAGCAGACAGTAATCTCCCGGCTGATCCAGATATATGTTCTCTACATAATAGGGCTCGCCATAATGGTAAGAGGCGATCGAGAAGAATTCGTTGCCGTAGGCCATGTCGTAGCCTTCGATGGGCTCCAGCCCGCCAAGCTCCGCCACTGCCTGCTGGAAATCCATGCCCAGGTATCCGGAAAGCTCCTGCATCTGCCGCTCCCCGGACTGAATCTCCTGCTCGACGGCTTCCGTATCTACCTGCGCCCCGTCGATGGCTGCCTGCTGCGCCTCCGTCAGCATCAGCGAATCGCAGCCCTCGAAAATGCCCTTCCCGGCATATTCGAGCTTCTCCGGCAAATTGATCTGCGTCAGTTTGGGGCAATGGGCAAAGGCGCCGTCCTGAATGACGGTGATGCTTTCGGGCAAAACCACCGTGGTCAGGTTTTCACAGCCGTAAAAGGCGTTTTCGCCAATGGACGTATATCCCTCCGGAATGATCACCGTTTCCAGCTCCTGGCAGCCCGCCATGGCCTCCCACAGAATCTCACTGACCGGATTGGCGTGGCCATATGCGAAATACATTTCCGGCAGACGGACTTCCGCCTGGGTTCCGCCATATGCGCTGATGGACACAATGCTGTCGCCCAGCGCCATGGAAAAGTCTCCGCTGGATTCATACCGATCCCGCTCGAAAGCCTCCAGCCGCGTTGCCCGCTTCTGGGCCGCCGTGACGCGCCAGAACTCGTCAGCGGACGCGCCGCCCTCCGGATGCACAAATTCCGAGGGATACGTGGCATTTTGCGGCGTATTCGCCGCCTGACACACGCCGTAGTCCCGGCCAATCTGGCTGATTTCGTTTCCCTGATATTGCAAGATCAGGAATTCATCGTGGCCGTCTACCTTCATGTTGACGTCGATGATGCCATTGGCCCGGTAAAGCGCTTCCTTCAACGAGCCGCCCTTTCCAAACGCTTCGCCCAGAATCTCCGCCGCGCCGTTGAACTCCAGCAATTCCTCCTGAGAGATGGGAATCGCGCCGTATTCCTTCAGGCCGTTTTCGTCGGCATAATAATAATATTTGTGCCAGCAGTGCCCCATGTAATCGTCAAAATAGGTGGCGTACACGCAGAAGCTGCCGGAATCTTCGTCATAGGAGAAATTCTCCATGCCGGAAATGTCCAACTCATATGCTTCTCCGCCGCTTACGTCCCAGATATGGGATACGCTGCCGCTCCCGCCGTAATTTTCCTCCGCACAGAAATACAGCGGCGCCGACTTACCGCAAAGACCGATTTGAGAATAGGTACACCCTGTCTGCAGCGCATATCCCGTCTGCGCGTTCACAAACCAGATGTCTCCGCTGGCCAGCCCGTCTTCCTTCCGGTCATTCACCAGCGCAAAGGCCTCCCCTGCGCCGTCTCCGTCATAGTCTCCATAATAGAAATAATCGAAATTCTCCTGCCCCGTAAGCTGCGTCAACTTTCCCCGCAGCGTCGCTTCGTCCTCAGCCCATGCGCTGCCAGCCGTCAATAACAGCAGGCATGCCAATATCCACACCAGCCCTTTTTTCATGGTATCTTCGCTCCTGTCATTTTTTCTTTATTATACAAAATGCGTTTCCCCCTTGACAACCCTTTTCGGACACAGTAAAGTGTATCCGTACAAGAAATGACGATTTCCAAAAACGACAGGAAAAGAGGATATCTTTCGATATCCTCTCTTTTTGAATCCGGCGACGACCTACTCTCCCGGGCCGTTTCCAGCCAAGTACCATCAGCGTGTGGAGGCTTAACTTCTGTGTTCGGTATGGGAACAGGTGGTACCCTCCAGCTATTGTCACCGGAAATCTTATTCGGTTGTGAATGACTTCTTCCCTTCACGCTTCCCTTTCGC
>CACXHB010000039.1 GCA_902767315.1 uncultured Eubacteriales bacterium | reverse complement strand
GACGCAATTTGGCGCGCCCGAAGGGATTCGAACCCCTGACCCACGGCTTAGAAGGCCGTTGCTCTATCCAACTGAGCTACGGGCGCATCCTATCTCGCAAGCGGTCAAGTTCATCCCGCCGACAGGTATGAATTATACCACTTCTTTCCGCGTTTGTCTATAGTTTTCACGAAATTTTGTTTGTAAATTCTGTGATTCTGTGCTATACTGCTTTCATCACGAAAGGAGGTTCTCTCATGCGCAGGCTGCTAGTGCTGATTTGCCTTCTTTCCCTGGTCGCTTTTTCCGGCGGGGCCGAGGTCTATGCCGTGAACTACACCGGCGGCGCACTGGTGGTAAACGACGCCGGCGAGACGGTACTGCCCCCCGGCAGATACCAGCGCATACAGATTCTGCGCAGCGACGACGGACGGGTGACTGGATACGCCGCAGGAAACGCTGTAGACGGCGTATTGAAATACGCGCTGCTTTCTCCGGAGGGGGAAGCCCTTTCCGACTGCATTCTCACCGGGCTCTGGGCCGCGGGGGACGGCTTTTTCGCCGTGAAGGACAACGTATTCCATTACGTATATCCCTCGCTGGAGGTGGACGGAACCGCCTACAGCAGCCTGACCTATTCCGGAAACGGAAAGCTGCTGTCCCTGACCGGCAGCGTTTTTGACGACGTTTCCGACCCGGTGGGCATTCTGGATTCCAGCGGTTTTGTTTTTGACACGGGGATTTACACCCTGGGCAATCTGGGCCAGTATTGCGAAGGGCTGCTGGCGCTGCTGGACGCCACGTCCAACCTTTACGGATATCTGGACACGGACGGCGCGTGGGTCATTGCCCCCGCCTATCACTACGCCGGCGATTTTCAGGACGGGCTGGCGATTGTGGCCGGCGCAATGGGATACGGCGTAATCGACAAAACCGGCGCTTCCCTGCTGCCCTCGGAATACGACCTAATTCTTCGGGGCGACGGGCTGTTTGCCGCCGTTCGGGAGGACACTCTGTATCTGATGGACACAGACCTTTCTCAGACGGCCTGCGTGCCCCTGGAAGGCGCGAACGCCGCCCTGGCGGGCAAACACGTGCTGCTATCCTCCGCCTCCTCTACGCGGCTTCTCAGCGTCTCTGGCGAAGCGCTGGCTTTCTGGGACGGGCTGGTCACCGTCTCCGGCGCGGGAGAAGACGCGCTGATTCTGGAAAGGGACGACGCGTATCAGCTGATTACCCCGGCGGGCGACGTGCTTTCCCGGGAATGGGATTTGATTTACCCCACAGGCGGGGAGCTGCTGGCCTATGGCAGCCGGGGGGATTCCGGCATGAAATTCGGCCTGATGGATCGAGCGGGGCAGGAAGTGACCCCGGCGCTATATGACGCCATCAACTGGGTGGCCCAGGGCCTGTATTGCGGGGACATTTCCGGCGGCGCGGTGCTTCTAAACGCCGAAGGAGAAGTGCTCAACACCTATTCCGCCGGAGAGGAAGGGCTATCGCAATAGGGACCAGTGGCCTACCACCCGCTCCAGCGCGCCCTCCATGTTATTTTTCGAGACGCTTTCCCCGTAGATCAGTTTGCCCTGGGCCAGGAGCTGCCCGCCGGAGCGCACCTGATACGCTCCGGCCGCGTCTCCCCGGCGCACGGGAGCCGGCGCATCATCGGGCAGCTGCGTTTGAACCACGACCTTCTCCCCCATTCCCACTGGAACCCGCAGGCCTTCCGCCGTCTGAACCGGGGCCGATCTTTTCTGGCCGCCGGTAACGGCCACCTGACCCATGGAATCCCCGGCGCGGGACACTTCCTGCATGCTGTAATGTTCGAAGCCATAATCCAGCATAGCCTGGGCCGTATCGAACCAAGTGGGGCAATTCAGCACGCAGCCCACCAGGCGCATGCCGTTTCGTTCCGCGGAAAACACCAGGCAGCGCCCCGCGCCGGAGGTATAGCCGGTTTTGCCGCCCGTGGCTCCCTCGTAAGAGGTGAGCAGGCGGTTTTTATTTTTCAAAACACGGCTATATTCGTTGCCGGGCCAGGGAATGACCTTTTCCTTTGTGGAACTGATTCGGGCGAAGGTTTCGTTTTTCAGGCATTCCCGCAGAATCAGCGCCATGGCTCGGGCGGAGGCTTCATGGCCCTGCTGATCCAGGCCGTGGGGATTTTTGAACTGCGCGTCCGCCCCCAGTTCCACCGCCCGCCGGTTCATTCGGGCGACGAATTCTTCCACAGAGCCGTCCACGTGCTCCGCGATGGCCACCGCCGCGTCGTTGCCGCTGCGAAGCATGAGGCCGTAGAGCATTTGCTCCATGGTGAGGGTTTCTCCCTGAGAAAGATACAGCGAGGTGCCCGTCACCCCGGCGGCATTTTTCCCGGCGGTGACGTTTTCCTCCAGCGAGGAATTTTCCAGCGCCAGCAGGCAGGTCATGATCTTGGTGGTGGAAGCCATGGGCAGGCGCTGATCCGCGTTTTTCTCCAACAGCACCCGCCCGGTTTCCGCTTCCATGAGAATGGCGGCCTTTGCGCCGATGGCCAGGGGCTCGTCAGACGTATCGGCAAAGGCACAGCCGGGGAACAGCGCCGCAAACAGCGCCAGCAAAGCAACGATTTTTCGCAACATAAAAACGCCCTCCCGCATTTTTTACTTATGCGGAAGGGCGCAGTTTATTCGATTACACCAGCAGATCCCGCTTGCGCCAGCGCTCGATGAAGAAATACGCCGTGCTGGGCAGGGCCGTGACGTAAGTGGCCAGGTTATAGCCCAGGAAGAAGCCGAAGGCCGGGCCCAGTTCGCCCATGCCCAGGGTACCGCCGAAAAAGCTTTTGCCCAGCAGCACGCCCAGAATCCAGCTCAGGGAAATGCGGGCCACCACGCCGTCCAAAAGGGCGATGATCAGCGAAAATTTCGCATCGCCGATGCCCTGGATGAAGGAAGTGGTGGAGGTCATCAGGGCGTGGGCGGGATAGGCGATGACCGCTGTGAGGATGCAATACCAGGCATATTGCAGCACCCGTTCCTCGGAGGTAAACAGGCGGAAGATTTCCCGGGGGAACAGCAGCATGAACACCGCCACCACCGCATAAATGCCGCAGCAGATATAGATGCCCGTATGTACCACTTTCTTGGAGCGGTCGATTTCCCGGGCAGCCAGGTTCTGGGCGATCATGGAGCTGGAGGCCATGCCAATGGAGCGGGTAATGATATCGGGAATCTGCTGAATTTTACTGGACACGCCGAAGGCCGCGGAACAGGAAACGCCGCCATAGGTATTGATCAGCCGGTTCACGAAGAGCATGGAGATATTGATGGCGCTCATCTGAATGGCGAAGGGGACGCCCAGCTTGGTGAGGGTTTTGAGCATATCGCCGCGGATTTTGAAGCTGTCCAGCTTGAAATCGAAGCCGAAGGCCTCCTTTTTCCGATAGAGATAGATCACAGAAACGATGAAGCTCACCGCCTGGCCGATGATGGTGGCCCAGGCCGCGCCCGCCACGGACCAGCCCAGAATGCCCGTAAACAGAATATCCAGCACGATATTCACCACAGAGGCGATGGCGATGAACACCAGAGGCATTTTGGATTCGCCCATGCCCCGGAGCACGGCGGAGACCATATTATAGCCGCCGGTGAAGATCAATCCGCCGCCGCAGATGAGCATATAATCCCGGGCCAGAGGATACGCGCCGCCCTGCACGTCCAGCAAATTCAGCATGGGATTGCACAGGAAGATGGCCACGGCGGTCATCAGAAGGGACATGATGGTCATGGCGGTAAACAGGGTGCCGATGGCGAAATTCATTTCCCGGCGCTTGCCCGCCCCCTGCATCTGAGCGATGAGCACCTGGCCGCTGTTGGAAAAGCCGATGCCCAGGGCGGTGAGCAGGAAGATCAGCATACCGGCGTTATTGACCGCGGAAAGGCCGGTCTCCCCCACCACATTGCCCACCACCAGCATATCCACCGTGCTGTAGACGGCCTGCAGGGCGTTGGAGAGCATGAACGGCAAAGCGAAGGTCATCAATTGGGAAGGCACGTGGCCTTTGGTCAGGTCTTTGCCCATGGTTTTCTTTTCCATGGAAATCCCCCTTTATAAAAACATGAGCCGAGCGGCCGCGTTAACGCCAACCGCCCGGTGAATTGATTTAATTATATCGGATTTAATTCCACAAAACATCAAGGAAATGTAAAATATTGTTCGGTAGCGGATCAATCGGCAGCGCCCTTCAGAAGACGCACCCGATAGGTCGTTGCCAATTGAGCTATTTTTTCCACCAGCGCCTGGGAAGGAGCGTGATCCAGATCCAGCGCGGTGCAGGCATAATCCCCCCGGGATTTATTGAGCATGTTATCGATGTTCAGATTTTCCCCGGACTGGGTTACCAGGCCAAGAATGGACTGCAGCACGTTGGGGATGTTCTGATGCAGCACCAGAAGCCGGGGCCTGGTCACGGGGCCCAGGGGGCAATCGGGATAATTGACGGAATGGACGATGGAGCCGTTTTCCAGATAATCCCGAATTTGCCGGGAGGCCATGCGCACGCAGTTCTCCTCGCTTTCCGGAGTGGACGCGCCCAGGTGGGGAATGCACACCACGCCGGGGGTTCCCACCAGATCGGCATTGGGGAAATCCGTTACATAGGCCCGGAGTTTTCCCTGAGAGAGGGCCGCCTTTACGTCCGCATCGTTCACCAGCGCGCCCCGGGAGAAATTCAGCAGCGCCGCGCCGGGCTTCATTTTTTCAAAGATTTCCCGGCGGAAGAGATTCCGGCTATCCGGCGTAAGTGGCACGTGCACGGAAAGATAATCGCACTGAGAAAGCATCTGGTCCAGATCGGTGGAATGTTCCACCTCCCGGGAAAGCTGCCAGGCGTTTTCTACGGAGATATAGGGGTCGTGCCCCAATACCCGCATGCCCAGGGCCACGCCCGCGTTGGCCACCAGACGGCCCACCGCCCCCAGGCCCATAACTCCCAGGGTCTTGCCCATCAATTCCGGGCCGGCGAACTGAGATTTTCCCTTTTCCACCAGGGCGGGGATGGCCTCGCCCTTTTCCGCAAGGGTCTGGCACCAGTCGATTCCCTGGGCGATCTTCCGGCTGGCCAGCAGAAGCCCCGCCACGGTCAATTCCTTAACGGCGTTGGCGTTGGCGCCGGGGGTATTGAAGGCCACCACGCCCTTCCGGGCGTAAACGTCGATGGGCAGGTTATTATATCCCGCCCCTGCCCGGGCCACGCACAGAAGGGAATCCGGAATTTCTGCGGCGTGCAGATCGGCGCTGCGCACCAATATGGCTTGCGGGTTTGCTTCTTCCGGGCCCACGGCATAAGCGGAGGGGGGCAAACTTTCCTCGTAAACCGGGGAAATGGCGTTCATGGTTTTTATCTGTATCATCACCGGTGCTCCCTTTCATATTTTTGCATAAATTCTACCAGGGCGCGAACGCCTTCCACGGGCATGGCGTTATAGATGCTGGCCCGCAGACCGCCCACCAGCCGGTGGCCCTTCAGATTGCAGAGGCCCTGGGCGGCGGCTTCCTTTGCAAAGGAAGCGTCCAGTTCCGGGCTGGGGGTATTGAAGGTGACGTTCATGCGGGAACGACAGGCGGCCTGGGTCACCACCGGGCGATAGAAATCGGACTGATCCAGGAAATCATACAGAAGCTTCGCCTTTTCAATATTGATCTTTTCCATCGCGGATACGCCCCCCTGAGCCTTCAGCCATTCCAGGCACAGGCCGGCCATATAGATGGCGTAGGTGGGCGGGGTATTCAGCATGCTGCCCTTTTCCGCCTGCTTTTGCCAGTTCAGCGCCTTGGGGGTGATTTCCATGGCCCTGCCCAGCAGATCCTTGCGCACAATGACCACCGTAAGGCCCGCGGGGCCGATGTTCTTCTGAGCCCCGGCATAGGCCACGCCGAAGCGGCGAATATCGTACACTTCGCTGAGGATATTGGAGCTCATGTCCGCCACCAGGGGCACGTCCCCCGTTTCCGGCAGGGCGGGATACCGGGTGCCGTAGATGGTGTTATTGGTGGTAATGTAAAAATAGGCCGCATCCGGGTCGCAGGCCGCGGGGTCGATTTGGGGAATGCGGGTGTAATTTTCCTCCCGGGAGGAAGCCACCACGTTGACGGTTCCATATTTCCGGGCTTCTACCAGCGCTCCGTGGGCGAAATTTCCGGAATCCACATAATCCGCCTTGCCCTTTTCCCCCATCAGGTTCATGGGAATGGCCGCGAATTCCGCCGTGGCGCCGCCCTGAAGAAACAGCACCTCGTATTCCGGGCCAATCTGCATCAGTTCCCGAAACAGCGCCTGGGTATGATCGAAAATTTCCAGATACATGCCGGAGCGGTGACTCATCTCCATCACCGACATGCCGCTATTTCCATAACACAGCATTTCCGAAGCCGCTTTTTCCAAAACTGCCTGGGGCATGGCCGAGGGCCCAGCCGCGAAATTATACACTCTCTGCATAAATACACCTCCTGCACGTATTGGTTTGATTATATCCGAGGAATTCTTACAAGGCAACCAACTTTCATGAACTTTCTGCGACGTTTGTGTTTCTTTATATCGCGTACATCTGTCTTTGAAATAAATACACTCATTTTTCGGACGGCGTGGATTTTTCATGAAGGTTCTCTTGCAAGAAAGGGTCGGCGCGGGTATAATGACAGGGACATTACAACGGATGGAGGGCGCGGCATGCAGACCATTACCAGCGTAAAAAATCCCCTGATCAAATCCCTGAAGGCCCTGTCCCGTCGGCAGGAGCGGGAAAACGCCGGGCGGATTTTGGTGGAAGGCGAAGTGATGATTCGGGAGGCGCTGAAGTGCGGGCTCGTGCTGAAGGACGTGCTCTGCGTGGAACGGAAGGCGGACTTTGCCGCCGGCCTTTCCGGCGAGGCCATTCTGGTGCCGGAGGAAGTGATGCAGGCGGTATGCGACACCCGCACGCCGCAGGGCGTATGCGCTTCCTTTCAGGCCCCCGCGCCCCGGAAGGCGGAGGAGCTGCCGAATCCGGTGGTGGCGCTGGACGGGGTGCAGGACCCCGGCAACGTGGGCACCATCTGGCGCACGGCGGACGCGGCGGGCTTTGGGGGCGTGCTGCTGGGGGCGGGCTGCGCGGATCCCATGTCTCCCAAGGTCTTGCGCTCGGCCATGGGCTCGGCCTTCCGGGTACCCTTTGCCCGGACGGAAAGCATGCCGGAGACCCTGGGGCAATTGCGCGCGGCGGGGTATTCCATTCTATGCTCCGATCTGCACGGGGAGGATTTTTACGAAAGAAGTCCGGTGAATTCCAAATTCGTGCTGGTCATCGGCAGCGAGGCCCACGGCATTTCCCAGGCCACCCGGGAACAGGCCACGCATCTGGTGAAATTGCCCATGCGGGGCGGGGCGGAATCCCTGAACGCCGCGGTGGCCGCGGGCATCATGATGTACGAACTGATGCGATAGAGGGGGGCGACGGCATGCGACTGGAGCCGGTGAATTCCAAAAACTGGCGGATAGATGTGCGGGTGGCGGAATCTCAGCGGCATTATGTGGCGGACAAAGCGACGCTGCTGGCCCGGGCCTATGCCTATCGGGACGAAAACAGTCGGGCGTACTTTCTATATGAAGGCGAGACGGCGGTGGGCATGGGGCTATATTACGACTGTCCGGAATTGGGCGCGTATGAATTCAGCCAGTTTTTCATCGACCAGCGGTATCAGGGGCGCGGACTGGGCCTTGCCGGGGCAAAGCTGCTGTTAGAAGAGATGCGCCGGGAAGGGAAATATCAAAAGGTCATTTTGTGCTACATTGAGGGGAACGCCGCCGCCCGGGGATTATACGAGAAACTGGGCTTTGCGCACACCGGCCAGCGGGACGGCGACGAAATCGTCATGGAAAAAAGCTTATAGACAATCGAAAAGGGTTCTCCGGGAGATTTGCTCCGGGAGAGCCCTTTTCGATGAAAATTTCGGTCTGGCGCAACGCGTCAATCCATGCCCAGCAGATGCCGGGCGTGAGAGAGGCTGGTTTCCGAATCCTCGCCGCCGCCGATGAGCCGGGAAATTTCCAGCACGCGGCCTTCCGCGTCCAGGGGACGCACGATGGAGTCCGTGCGAGAACCGTCAGTGGTTTTTTCCACCACAAAATGCACGTCCCCCAGGGCGGCGATCTGCGGCAGATGGGTGACGCACAGCACCTGATGGGTACGGGCGATGAGCTTCATTTTTTCGCCGACGGCCTGGGCCATGCGCCCGGAAACGCCGGTATCGATTTCGTCGAACACCATGGAATCCACGCCGCCGGCGTCTACCGCCATGGCCTTCAACGCCAGCATAATGCGGGACAGTTCGCCGCCGGAGGCCACGGAGGCCATGGGCTTGAGGGGTTCCCCCGGGTTGGCGGAGATGAGAAATTCCACGTCGTCCGCCCCTGCCGAGGTGGGCTTTACGGGGGTGATGCGCACCTGGAAGCGGGTTCGGCCCATGCCCAGGTCGGCCAGCTGGCCGTGCATGCCCTCCGTCAGGAAGGCGGCAATTTTCTGGCGGGATTGGGTGAGCTGGCTGCAGGCCTCCTTCAATTGGCCGTCCAGCTTTAAATATTCCGCCTTCAGGGCCGCCGCGTCCTCATTGCCCGCGCCGATTTCAGAAAGCTTCCGGCGGACGTTTTCGCCAAAATCGATGACTTCGTCCACCGTCGCGCCGTATTTCCGCTCCAGCCGGCGGATTTTGTCCAGCCGGTCGTGCACCCGATCCGCGGCGGCGGGGTCGAAATCCAGGCTTTCGGAAAGAGCCCGCAGTTCGTAGCCCAGATCCTGCACCTGATAGAACGCGTCCTTGGTGCGGCTGAGCAGCGCTTCCATGCGCTCGTCTCCGGGGCCCGCGCTTTCCAGCAGCCGGGCCGCCTGATCCAGCTGTTCCTGTGCGCCGGCTTCCCGGCCGCCGTTGATCAGGGCACTGGCGGTTTCCACTGCGGTCTGAATTTTTTCGGCGTTTTCCATAAAACGGGCGCGTTTCTCCAGCTTTTCCTCCTCGCCCCGCTTCAGGTGCAGGGCGGAAATTTCAGACCACTGGAATTCCAGCATATCCTTCAGCCGTTCCCGCTCCGCGCCGGCGGCGGTTACCCGGCGGTATTCCCCCGCTACCCGTGCGCGGCGGCCATGGAGGGCGGCCACGTTTTCCAAAAGCGCGCGATGGTCTGCATCGCCGAAAGCGTCCAGAAAATCCCGATGGCGGGCGGGATGAATCAGCGCCTGATGCTCATGCTGGCCATGAATATCCACCAGCAGGGAAGTCAGCTGCTTCAGGGTGGCCAGGGGCACCACGATGCCGGAAACACGGCAGATATTGCGCCCATTGGCCCGCAGTTCCCGGGAGACCGCCACCAGACCTTCGTCGGCCTCGGCCCCCAGTTCCCGGGCCAGCGCGATGGCGCGTGCGTTGCCGGAAATGTCGAAAACCGCTTGCACCACCGCCCGGTCGGTACCGGTGCGAATCAGGTCCCGATCCGCCCGGCCGCCCAGGGCCATGCTCAGGCTGTCCACCACGATGGACTTGCCCGCGCCGGTTTCGCCGGTCAGCACATTAAAGCCCTTGCCGAATTCCAGGGTAAGGGCCTCAATCAGGGCGACGTTTCGGATGCTCAGTTCGATCAGCATTATTTTTTGATGAGGTTATCGAATTTCTGAAGCAGGGTATCCACCGCCGCTTCGGAACGCGCGATAATCAGGATGGTATTGTCCCCGGCGATGGTGCCCAGCACCTCGGGCCACTTCATGGAATCGATGGCCTCGCAGCCGGCGTTGGCGGAGGCGGTGATGGTCTTGATGACGATGAGATTGCCCGCGCTTTCCACCGAGAGAATGGATTCGGACAGGATGCGGATAAAGCGGTCGCTCATGCCCTTTTCAGCCCGCTCCACCGTGGCATATTTGTATCTTCCGCCCTCGGCCAGCACTTTCAGAAGCCGAAGTTCTTTAATATCTCGGGAAACCGTGGCCTGGGTCACCTTGACATTGCGGCGCTTGAGTTCCTCCGCCAGCTCTTCCTGGGTTTCGATATCCTTGTTTTCAATGATCTCCAAGATCAGGTTATGTCGCACGCTCTTCATTTTCGGGGCCTCCTGATATATCAAGCCTTGCAGGCGTAGTATTTAAAGGGATGCTCAATGGGTCCATTGAGACAGTTTATTGCGCAGAAGATTAAAGTAATTGCGCCGATGCAGCCGCACAAACCGGGCGAAGCGCCGGCTTTTTACGATGGTGATTTCTGCCTTTTCCTCCGAAAAGGGGTACACGCGCCGCCCATCGAAAACGGCGCAGGCCTCCCCGGGCTTATCCAGCACCCGCAGGCCGATGCGCTCCTGCGCGGAAGCCACCACCGGCCGGGCGTTCATGGTATGCGGGCACACGGGAGTTATGACGAAGCACTCCAGTCCCGGCGCGACGATGGGGCCGCCGGCAGACAGGGAATACGCCGTGGAGCCGGTTGCGCTGGCCACAATGAGCCCATCGCCGGAAATGCGGTCAATGAGGGTTCCGTTGGCCCGGGCTTCTACGGAAAAGATGCCCGCCGCGGCGTTTTTTCGAGAAATCACAATTTCATTCAGGGCAAAGCAGTCTTCCTCCGCCCCTTCCAGGGTCATCAGCATTCGGTCGTCAAACCAGTAATCCCCCCGGAAGAGTTTTTCCAGATCCGCTTCCAGGTTTTCCGGCTCCACTTCGCTGAGGAAGCCCAGCCGGCCCAGGTTCACGCCCAGGATGGGAATCTGCCAGGGCACCGCACGATCCAGGGCGGAAAGCACCGTGCCATCGCCTCCCAGGACAAAAAGAAGATCCACGCCGGGGTTCCCCGCCGGCATGGGGGCAATGGAAAGCAGGCGTGAAAGATTTTCATCTCCCAAAAGCGCACAGCCCCTGGCCCTGAGACAGCCGGCCAGGGTTCGTGCCACGGGCAACCCGTTTTCCTTGCCAGGATTCCAGAGGATGCCCGCCGTGCGGATGTTCAAATCAATCACCCCTCATTTATATTTATACCATAAGATACGCAAGATACAAGTGTTATCGGACGGATTTAAAGATTTTGTCATAAGCCGACCGAATTGTTGTTTCAATGCGCCCGTCGTCCACCAAAGAGTAGTCCACATGCCCCGGGGCCATCAGCAGCAGAAACTCGATATTTCCCTCCGGCCCGGTGATGGGTGAAAAATCCAGCCCCTGGGCGTGCCAATCCGTTGTGTCCACAAAGCGCACGATTTCCTGCACCACGGAAAAATGCACCGCCGGATCCCGCACCACGCCCTTTTCCCCCACCAGTTCTTTGGGGGCCTCAAACTGGGGCTTGATCAACGCCACAAACCGCGCGTCCTGCGTCAGCACCGAAAAGGCCGCAGGCAGGATGGCCTTCAGGGAAATGAAGCTTACGTCCGTGGCGGCAAAGGAGGGGCTTTCCGGGAAATCGGCAGGGGTGATAAACCGGGCGTTGGTACGTTCCATGACCGTTACCCGATCGTCGCTGCGGATGCGATAATCCAGAAGATTATAGCCCACGTCCAGGGCGTAGACCCGGCGTGCGCCGGCGCGAAGCATTACGTCGGTAAAGCCGCCGGTGGAGCAGCCGATGTCCAGGCAGCAGCGATCCTTTACGGAAAGATCAAAGACCTCCAGGGCCTTTTTCAATTTATGCGCACCCCGGCTGACATAGGGATTCAAAACGCCCTTCACCCGAAGGGGCGCGTCCTCCTTCAGCAGCTGGGCAGCGCCGGTGATGCGGCTATCCCCCGAAAGGGCGCGCCCCTCCATAATGAGTGCGCGCGCCAGTTCCAGAGATTCCAAATTCAATTTTTCCAGCAGCAGCTCGTCAGCCCTGCGCTTTTTGGCCGCCATAGGTGCTCCTTTCATGCGATTGAGCCAGCCGTTTTTCCACGGCCTCCGCCACGGCCTGCGGGGTAAGGCCGCACATTTCCAGCTGTTCCTGCAAAGAGGCGTGGGCCACATACCGATCCGCAACCCCCAGGGAAACGACGTTTGCGGTCATGCCCATTTTTTCCAGTTCACCCAGCACGCCTTCGCCGAAGCCGCCGGGGAGGGTATTTTCTTCCAAGGTCACCAGAAGCGGCGATTTTTCTGCCAGCCGACGCAGCAGATTCTCGTCCATGGGCTTTACGAACATGGCGTCCACAACGCCCGCGGAAATGCCCCGCTCGTGCAGGGCCATGGCGGCCATCAGCGCGGTCTGCACCATGCGGCCCACCGCCAGCAGCGTCACTTCCCCTTCCAGCAGGGTCTCCCACCGGCCAGGGCAAATTTCCTCCCGGCGATCCAGGCCTTCCCCCAGATCCAGCACTTCTTTGGGATAACGAATGGCCAGAGGGGCTTCGTAGGTACGGCTCCAGTAAAGCAGCCGGCGCAGGGCGCGAATGTCCCGGGGTGCGGCGATGGTCATATTGGGAATGCTGCGCAGATAGCTCAGATCCATCAGGCCGTTATGCGTCGCGCCGTCCGCGCCCACCAGCCCCGCCCGATCCAGCAGGAAGGTCACCGGCAGGGAATTGAGGCACACGTCGTTGGAAATCTGGTCATAGGCCCGCTGGAGGAAGGTGGAATAAATGGCCACATAGGGCTTCAGGCCGGAAAAGGCCAGTCCGCCCGCCATGGTGACCGCGTGTTCCTCGGCAATGCCCACGTCGAAAAAACGCTGAGGCCAGCGCCGGGCGAAGGTGGCAAAGCCGGTGCCGGTGGGCATGGCGGCGCACACGGCGCAGATGCGCCCGTCCTTTTCCGCCATTTCGGAAAGCAGGCGGCCCGCCTCCATACCCAGGGTCTCGCCCTTGAGGGAATGAAAGCGTCCGGTGGCCACGTCAAAGGGCGACGGGCCGTGGAACCGATCCGGCTCCTTTTCCGCCGGGGCAAAACCCTTGCCCTTCTGGGTGACCACGTGAATCACCACCGGGCCGCCGGCCTGTCGGGCCAGCCGAATGGCGCGTACCAGCCGGGGAATATCGTGGCCGTCCACGGGGCCGGTGTAGCGGAAGCCCAGCGCATCGAAGATATTATCGCCGATCACCAGGCCCTTGAGCATATCCCGCAATTTTTCGATCATACGGAACAGCACGGGGCCCACCAGCGGCACACGGCTGAGGACGCTGCGGGTATTGGTCTTAAAGGAGCGATAGAACCGGGTCTGGCGGATGGCGGTCAGGTGCCGGGAAAGGGCGCCCACGTTTTTCGAAATGGACATATCATTATCGTTGACGACGACGATGAGATCCGTTCCACTTTGCCCGGCGTCGTTCAGGGCTTCGTAGCACATGCCGCCGGTGAGGGCGCCGTCCCCCACCACCGCCACCACGGTTTCTCCCGTGCCCCGGATGTCCCGGGCCCGGCAGACCCCCAGCGCCGCGGAAACGGCGGTGGAGGCGTGCCCGGCGGAAAAGGAATCCCGGGGGTCTTCCTGAACGGAAGGAAAGCCGCAACAGCCGTCCTTCTGCCGAAGGCGGCGGAACAGCTCCTGCCGGCCGGTGAGCAGCTTCTGGGCGTAGGTCTGGTGACCCACGTCGAAAAAGATACGGTCGTTTTCCTCCAGCACGTAATCCAGCGCCAGCGTCAGTTCCACCGCACCCAGATTGGAGGAAAGGTGGCCGCCGGTGCGGGATACGGTTTGCAGAATTTCCCGGCGCAGTTCATAGGCCAGCTGATCCAGCTGATCGTAATCCAACTTTTTCAGATCCGCCGGGGAATGAATTTCGTTCAACATCGCAGGTAATTACATCTTCCGGCCGACCATGCTGTCGACCAGCTCCACAAAGAATTTCGCCTTTTCCCCAAAGATGGAAAGGGCCTGTACCGCCTGGCGGTCTTTTTCCGACACCAGCTTCCGGGTGCCTTCCACGCCGTAGACGCTGATGCAGGTCAATTTGCCGCTTTCCGCGTCCTTGCCCAGGGTTTTGCCCACCTGGGCCGCATCCCCTTCCACATCCAGCAGATCATCCGTGGCCTGAAACAGGATGCCGAACGCTTCGCCGTAGCGGCCCAGGGCGTCGATTTCCTCCTGAGACGCGCCGGCCAGATAACCCGCCGCCCGGAGGGGATGGATGAACATGCATGCGGTTTTGCCCAGCTGAATGTACTCCAGCTCATCCGCGCCGCCCACCCGGTTATTTTCGCAATACAGATCCATCACCTGGCCGGCGATCATGCCG
>CACXHB010000038.1 GCA_902767315.1 uncultured Eubacteriales bacterium | reverse complement strand
TCACACCAACGCCACCTGCGGCGGCATGAAGAACGCCCAGCGGGTGCTGCTGAAGACCATGCTTTCCGCGGGAAGGCCCGCCTGCCCGGTGTGCGCCTCCTCCGCCAACACCACTGTTTATGCCAGCAAGGACAACAAGTATTATCATTCCTATGCCACCTGCGGCGGCATGAAGGGCGCGGTGTCCGGTTCGCTGGCGCAGGCCCTGGCCAACGGCTTCACGGCCTGCCCCAACTGCTGGGGTTCCAAGAAGACCACGCCGGAGCCCACCCTGGCCCCCAACGCCACCCCGACGCCCACGGTGAATCCGGACGACGGCAACACTGGTTATTCCGGCGTGTACGTGTACGCCACCGAGACGGGCAAGAATTATCACGTCAACAAGGATTGCTCGGAACTGGAATCCGGTTCTGTGAAGGTACTGCTGGAGCAGGCCATCGACGACGGCAAGACCCCCTGCAGCAAGTGCGCCTCCTACGCCAACGACAAGGTGTACGCCGCCAAGGGCAACCCCTATTTCCACAAGAATTCCTCCTGCTCCGGCATTACCGGGGCCAAGAGCGGCACCATCGCCCAGGCGCTGATCCACGGCTTCAAGGCCTGCCCGGTGTGCTTCGGCGGCGAGGAGAAGCCTTCTACCAATACTTCCACCTTCAAAAGCGGCACCAGCGGCATCAGCGTGTACGCTTCTGTGCAGGGCAAGTATTACCACATGAAGTACGGATGCACCAACCTGACGGGCACGCCCATTAAGGTGACGCTGGAAACGGCGCTGAACAATGGGAAATCCGCCTGCCCGGTGTGCGCTTCCAGCGCCAAGCACACGGTGTATGGCACCAAGAACGGAAAGTATTATCACTATTCCGCCACCTGCGCCGGCAGCTCCGCCTCCTCCGGACGGCTGGACACCGCCCTGGCCTACGGGCTGAAGCCCTGCCCCAACTGCGTGACGGGGAACGGCGCCAACGGGGACGAGGGAGTCAAGTTCAAGGAAGGCACCAGCGGCATCAAGGTGTACGCCTCCACCGGCAGCAAGTACTATCACGTGAGCAAGGATTGCAGCAAGATTACCGGCGACATGGAATATGTGACCCTGGAAAAGGCGCTGAACTACGGAAAACAGGCCTGCTCCACCTGCTCCTCCACGGCGGGCAAGAAGGTGTACGCGGTGCTGGGCTCCAAGACGTATCATTACGACGCGGACTGCGCCGGCCCCGGCGCAACCACGGGCACACTGGCGGAAGCGCTGGCCTATGGGTTTAAATCCTGCTCCATCTGCGTCACCGGAAAACAGCCCTCCGACGACCCCACCAGCGGCGAGGATTACGATGCGCCGGCGGACACCCGGGTGTATGTGGATCTTTCCGGAAACAGCAGCGCGCTGCTTTACCACACGGACAGCAAGTGCTCCGACAGCGGCATGAGCGACGGCACGGCGGTGACGCTGGAATACGCGCTGAACCACGGGCTGCATGCCTGCGGCTATTGCAACCCGCCCACTTCCATTCAGGGCAACTGACGGAAGCGGACGCGAAGAAGCTTTTTCATCGACGCATCGCCTCCGCGGGATGCGTCGATGTCATATAAAGAAAGGAATGGGGAAGAACATGGCGAAAATTGCGATTATCGGCGTGGGGGACATCAGCGGCATTTATCTGAAGAACATCACCGGCACCTTCGATAACCTGGAAGTGGCCGGCGTGTGCGACCTGATTCCCGAACGGGCCCGGCGGGCGGTGGAGAAGTATCCGCAGATTCCGAAGATTTACGGGGACATGTACGAAGCCTTTGCCGACCCGGAGGTGGACATCGTGCTGAACATCACCCGGGCCTATCAGCATTACGACGTGACCCGGGCCGCGCTGCTGGCGGGGAAAAACGTGTATTCCGAAAAGCCCCTGGCCACCACCCTGGAGCAGGGGGTGGAGCTGATTCGCATCGCCCGGGAAAAGGGACTGATGTTGGGCGGCGCGCCGGACACCTTCCTGGGGGCGGGCATTCAGACCTGCAAGCAGATTATCGACGCGGGATTCATCGGTCGGCCCCTGGCGGCTACGGCGTTTATGATGAGCCACGGCGTGGAAACCTGGCATCCGGATCCGGAATTTTTCTACAAGCCCGGCGCGGGCCCCATGCTGGATATGGGCCCCTATTACACCACGGCGCTGATTTATCTGCTGGGGCCGGTGGACAGCCTTTGCGCCATGACTCAGCAGTCCTTTGAAACCCGGGTGGCCACCTGCAAGGAGAAAAAGGGACTGGTGATTCAGGTGGAAACCCCCACTTATGTGGCGGGCACCCTGCGGTTCAAAAGCGGGGCCACGGCCACCATGGTCATGTCCTTTGAGACGTTGTATTCCACCCATCCCTGCATCGAAATCTACGGCGAGAAGGGCACGCTGACGGTGCCGGACCCCAACACCTTCGGCGGGCCGGTGGTGCTGTACCGGCCGGAAGAGGGCGCGGCCCGGGAGGTGCCCCTGATGGCGCCGTATAAGGAAAACAGCCGGGCACTGGGCCTTTCCAAAATGGCAGAGGCGCTGGAGAGCGGTAAGGGAGATTTCGTCACCAGCTGGCGCTTGACGGGCCACGCGCTGGACGTGATGACGGGTATGCTCCGCAGCGGCGAAAAGGGAGAAACCGTGCGCATGCTGGATCTGGAGCAGGCCACGAACCCCGGTGAGACGAAAAAATGAAACAAATTGCCACGGTTGTACGTCATAATGGAAGACTGATGGCGGAAGTGACCCGCCAGGAAGCCTGCCGGGCCTGCAGAGGCTGCGATTTTGGAAGGCGGGAAAGCGTCTATCTGGAATTGGGCGATCTGGTTTGCCGGGAAGGCGATCAAGTCAGCGTGGAAACGGAAGAAGGCATGGTGGTCAGGGGTTCTCTGGCCGCCTACGGCCTGCCTGCCCTTACCACGCTGGCGGGTCTGTTTTTGGGAAGCGTATTTTTGAAAAAGGACGCGCTGCAGGCCCTTTGCGCCCTGGCGGGGCTGGGATTGGGGCTGGCGGCGGTGCGCTGGATCGACCGGAAATCCCCTTTGGGCAGGCGATGCAAAACCATCATCCGGCCGCTTTCGGGGGAAAAGCAGGCCTGAAACAGGCGGTTTTTTCCGGTATTTAAACGTTAAATCCCACGGGGCATATGTAAAAATGCACGGGGATGTGGTATACTTTTCATAAGCTAACATGGCAGGGGAATGGCATGTTAAAAAAACAGATGTCGGCGACGGCGGACTTCCGGCCCCCGTGGGCTTCGTGGGAAGGCGAAAGTGCCGGCGACTTAGGAGGAATTTTGTGGCAGCAAAAAAGGATAAATCAAAACTGCGGATTATTCCGCTGGGCGGTCTTGGAGAGATCGGCAAAAACATAACGGTGTTCGAATATGGGGACGATATGATCGTGGTGGACATTGGGTCCATCTTTCCCCGGGAGGACATGCCCGGCGTGGACCTGGTGATTCCGGACACCACATATATCGAAAAGAACATCAGCAAGCTGCGGGGCTATGTGATTACCCACGGACATGAGGATCACATCGGCGCTTCGCCTTACGTACTCAAGGAGCTGCCCGCGCCGGTGTACGGTTCCAGAATCGCCCTGGCGCTGATCGACGCGAAATTGAAGGAGCACCGGGTCGGCGGCGTGGAGCTGAACGTCATCGAGCCCGGCGACACGGTGAAGCTGGGCGTGTTCAAGGTGGAATTTATCAAGGTGAACCATTCCATCGCGGGTTCCTGCGCACTGGCCATTCATACGCCGGTGGGCGTGATCGTGCATTCCGGAGACTTCAAGGTGGACTACACCCCCGTGGACGGTGCACGCATCGACCTGGGCCGGTTTGCGGAACTGGGGCAGAAGGGCGTATTGCTTCTGATGTGCGAATCCACCAACGTGGAGCGGCCGGGTTACACCATGTCCGAGCGCACCGTGGGCGAAACGTTCATGAATCTTTTCGAAAAGGCGGACGGGCGCATTATCGTGGCCATGTTCGCCAGCAACATTCACCGGATTCAACTGGTGGTGGACGCGGCCCGGCAGTATGGGCGCAAGGTCTGTCTGGTGGGACGCAGCATGATTAACGTGGCCAAGGTGGCCATGCAGCTGGGGGATTTGAAAATTCCGCCGGCGGATCTGGTGGCGGCGGAGGACATCGACGATTATCCCGATTCCAAAATCGCCATCGTCACCACCGGTTCTCAGGGCGAGCCCATGAGCGGCCTTTCCCGTATGGCCTTTGCCGAGCACCGGAAATTGTCCATCCGGTCCACGGACATGGTGATCGTATCCGCCACGCCCATTCCCGGCAACGAGAAATCCGTTTCCCGGGTAATTAACCAGCTGGTGCGCACCGGCGCCAACGTGATTTACGAGGCGCTGGCGGAGGTGCATGTTTCCGGACATGCCCGCCGGGAGGAAATCAAGCTGATTCACGCGCTGACCAAGCCCAAGTTCTTTATTCCCATTCATGGGGAATACCGGCATCTGTACCATCACGCCAACCTGGCCAAGTCCATGGGCATGCCGGAGGAAAACGTGCTGATTCCCGAAATCGGCGACGTGGTGGAACTGGACGCAAAGTCCATGAAGTCCGCGGGCATGGTGCAGTCCGGCGCGGTGCTGGTGGACGGCCTGGGCGTGGGCGACGTGGGCAGCGTGGTGCTGCGGGACCGGAAGCTGCTGGCGGAAGACGGCATGCTCATTGTGGTAATGGGCGTGGATCACGAATTGGGCGAGGTGGTCACCGGGCCGGACATCATCAGCCGCGGCTTTGTGTACATGCGGGAAGCCGACGATCTGATGGACGGCGCCCGGGAGGCGGCCAGAAAGGCCATCGAGGAATACGGACAGATCGATTCCTCCGACTGGAGCCACATCAAGACCGACGTGCGGGATTCCGTGCAGAAATATATCTACGACAGACTCAAGCGCAAGCCCATGATTCTGCCGATTATTGTGGAGATTTGACATGAACGTCTACGATCAGGCCAATTTCCTGGCCCGGGCCCTGAAGGAGAGCGAGGAATTTCGCGAATTTCAGCGGCTGAAGAAAATCGCCTACGAAGACGCCACCAACGCGGCGCTTTTGGACGAATATAAAAAGCTGCAATTCCGCATGCAGGCGAAAATGGCTTCCGGGGAAACATTGCCGGAGGACGACATGCAGCGGCTGACCCAGATCGGCACGCTTTTGCAGCTGAATCAGGACGCGGGAGCATATCTCCTGGCGGAATTCCGCTATCAGAAGCTGTTGGCGGATGTGTTCCGGATTCTTTCCGACGCATCCGGCATCAGCCCGGATATGTTCGCCCGCTGATTTCGGGAGGGAGAAATGGCCAATAGAAGAAAGGCAGGCTCTGCCTATCAGCCGGAGCGTTATAACCGGCGCACGGTGCACGACGAACGGGAGTACGGATTTTTCTGGTATGACTGGCTGTGGAAGATACTGCGGCCCATACTGGTGTTTTTGTGTAGCCTTCTGATCGTGGTGGGCATGGCGACGGTGGTTTGGAACAAGGTGGATGAAAAGCTGCTTCTGCCGGTGGATCCCGCCAGCAACCAGACCCAGGAATTCGTCATCGGAAACGGCGACACCATCAGCGAAATCGGCAAAAAGCTGGTGGACGAAGGACTTTTGAAAAACGCCAGCGTGTTCAAATACATCGTGCAGTTCAAAGGTCTGACGGATACCATCAGTTACGGCACCTACGAGCTTTCCCCGGCCATGGACGTCAACGAGATTATCACCGCGCTGACCTCCGGCAGCCAGACCAGCGAACGGGTGATTACCATCATTCCCGGCTGGACGGTGGAAGACGTGGCGGATTATCTGGTGCAGGAGGGCGCGATTTCCTCCCGGGACGAGTTTTTGAGCCTGTGCAATCAGCCGGAGAAATTCACCCGGTATTCCTACGCTCTGTCCGCCGCTTACGACGCGGGGGTGCTTTCCGGCCGGAGATACGCCCTGGAGGGCTATCTGGCCCCGGATACCTACCGGGTGTTCAAGTCCGCGGACGCGGAGAGCATTCTCAAAACCCTGATTTCCCAGGACAACAACGTGGTGGATCAGGTGTTCTATTCGGATCACAGCCAGTACATGGTCAATTCCGACGGCGTGTACTCCCAGGTGGAGCAGTACCAGAGCGAGCTGACCATGGATCAGGTGTTCATTCTGGCTTCCATGATCGAAAAGGAAGCGGGCAATACCGACGATTACGCCCGGGTTTCCGCCGTGTTCTACAATCGTCTGAACAACGGTTGGAAGCTGGAAAGCGACGCGACGGTGAACTACATCACCGGCAAGCACACCCTGTCCCTTTCTCAGAGCGAGCTGGGCATCGAAAGCGCCTACAATACCTATTATGTAGACGGTCTGCCGGTGGGCCCCATCTGCAATCCTTCGGCCAAGGCCATGGAGGCGGCCCTGTATCCGGACATGAGCTACATTCAGGAGGGGTACATGTACTTCTGCGCGACGGAGCCGGATTCCGGGGCGCTGGTGTTCGCCAAGACCCTGGAGGAACATCAGGCCAACGTCGAGAAGTATCGTCCTTCCTGGGAGGCCTACGATCAATTGCATAATCAGCAATAAACGCACAGCCTTTGCGGCAGTCTTCGGACTGCCGCTTTTTCGTGGGCATAGGGGACAGGCCCCGGGGGATAAGATGGGGATAAAGGCGCAAGGGGAGGGAAGGGTATGTTGGAATGGCTGCTGAGCGCACTGGACGCGGCGTGGCTTTTTGCGCTGCATCTGGCGGGGAAGTCCTCCTTTCCGGGGCCGCTTTCCCCGGAGGAGGAGCAAGCGTGCATCGAGCAGATGGGCCGGGGAGAGCCCCAGGCAAAGGAAAAGCTGATTGTGCACAATTTGCGGCTGGTGGCGCATATTGCGAAAAAATATGCTTCCTCCAGGACAGATGGGGACGACCTGGTGTCCATCGGCACCATCGGCCTGATGAAGGCGGTGAACACCTTCCGGCCGGAATCCGGAAAGCTGACTTCCTATGCCAGCCGGTGCATTGAAAACGAGATCCTGATGCATCTGCGGTCGGAAAAGAAGCGGCGGAATACGGTTTCACTGAACGACCCCATCGGCGCGGATGCCGACGGAAACGAGGTGCGGCTGATGGATCTGCTGGACGCGGGCGACGAGGGCGTGGACGAAAAAGTGGAGCGCAGGGTAGAAGCGCGGCGGGCGTTGGAGGCCCTGGAGGGGCGGCTGGAGCCCCGGGAAAAGCAGGTGATTCTGCTGCGATACGCTCTGGCGGACGGCGTGCAGCGGCCCCAGCACGAGGTGGGCAAAATATTGGGGATTTCCCGCAGCTACGTTTCCCGCATCGAGAAGCAGGCGCTGGAAAAAATCCGCCGGGCCATGGAAGAGGAAGCTGGTAATGGGCCGGGAAATGTGGTAAAATAGGCTGGGGTTGTATTTTATGGGCGCTACAAAGGAGGAAAAAACCATGGCCTACCAGGCAGCATATGAAGCGTTGAAAGCATGCGGATTGGAAAATCGGGTGCGCTTATTTGATGTATCCAGCGCGACGGTGGAATTGGCGGCGGCGGCCGTGGGCTGCATTCCGGCGATGATCGCCAAAACCCTGTCCTTCGACGTGCACGGACAGCCGGTGCTGATCGTGGCGGCGGGGGACGCGCGGATTGACAACGCCCGATTTAAGGCGCAATTCGGCTGCAAGGCGAAGATGCTCACGGCGGAACAGGTGGAAAGCACGGTGGGCCACGCGGTGGGCGGCGTATGCCCCTTCGGCAGAAAGGGCGGCGTGCGGGTATATCTGGACGTTTCACTGAAACGGTTTGAAACGGTGTATCCTGCCTGCGGCACCGGCAACAGCGCCGTGGAATTGCACATCGACGAACTGGAAAAAGCCGCGCAGCCGGAGGGCTGGGTGGACGTATGCAAAAACTGGCAAGGGGAACAAAACGCATGAGCAAAACGGAGCGGGGTCGCCGGGTTCATAAAAGCAAAACGCACCTGCCGGCGGCGGTAAGCGTTATTTTTTACGTGATCTATCTGCTGCTGCAGGTGGCCTTTCTGGTGTTCTGGTTTTTGCTTTCCCGGGAATACATTGCAAACTTTTATTTGATATTGGAATTTCTGTCTCTTTGCGTGGTGCTGTATATTGTGCGGGAGGACGGCAATTCCTCTTACAAAATTCCATGGATCATCCTGAACTTGGCGCTGCCCATTGTAGGCGGGCTTTCCTATATCATGTTCGCCCGGGTGCGGTTCAGCCGGGAGGAACGGCGGCTTTTGAAGGACGTGAATTTCCGCTATGCCCGGGCGGTTTTCGAAAAGCCGGACGCCATGGAGCAATTGCGTCAGGAGAGTCCGGAGATGGTGCGTCAGGCGGAATACCTGCGCAATCGGGCGGGGGCGCCGGTGTATCAGGACACCCAGGTGCGCTATTTCTCCTGCGGCGAAAAACTGTTTCCGGAACTGATCGCCCAATTGGAGGCGGCCCAGCGCTTTATCTTCCTGGAATATTTCATCGTTCATCCGGGCTATATGTGGAACAAGGTGGAAGAGATTCTGGTCCGCAAGGTGAAGCAGGGAGTGGACGTGCGGGTCATTTACGACGACATGGGCTCCGTGGGGCTGGTGCCCCACGATTTTGTGGACATGCTGGAGGAAAAGGGCATTCGCGCCTGCAATTTCAACCGGCTGAACAATATTTTTTCTTCCCGGTTCAACAACCGGGATCACCGGAAAATCTGCGTCATCGACGGCAACGTGGGCTTTACCGGCGGCATCAACATGGCCGACGAGTACATCAACAAGGTGCGCCGGTTCGGATACTGGAAGGACACCGCGGTGATGCTGCGGGGACAGGCCGTGCGCAGCCTTACCTGCATGTTTTTGACCATGTGGGAATTCGTCAAGAAGGAAAAAAACGATTATCTGAAGTTTGCGCCCACGCTGAAGGCGGAAGCTCGGGGCTTTGTGCAGCCGTATATGGATTCCCCCCTGGACAACGAACGGGTGGGACAGGCGGTTTACACCAACATTCTCTCCGGCGCGCACCGGTATGTTTACATCACTACGCCGTATCTGATTATCGACGACGAAATGGTGGGGGCGCTGACGCTAGCGGCCAAAAGCGGAGTGGACGTGCGCATTGTGACCCCGGGTGTGCCGGACAAAAAGGTGGCCTACACCCTGACCCGCTCTTATTACGAAGTATTGCTGCGGGCGGGAGTGCGGATTTTCGAATACACGCCGGGATTTATCCACGCCAAGGAATTCGTGGCGGACGATCAGGTGGCGGTGGTGGGCACGGTGAATCTGGATTATCGGAGCCTGTGCCATCATTTTGAATGCGCCGTATGGATGGCGGACACGCCTGCGGTGGCGGACATTCGGGAGGACGTGCTGGACTGCATCAATCAATCCAGAGAAATTACCCTGGACATGTGCCGGAACAAGACCATTCTCTGGCGGGTATGGCTGGCCGTACTGCGGCTGTTCGCGCCGCTGTTTTAGGAGGGAACCCCATGGAATTTCAGAAGAGCGCATGGGAAAATCTGGAGCATCAGACGAAACTGTATTTGCAGGAAATTGGACATTTGAACGACGGCTTCTGGGACGACGGTGTTTTTGAGGCCCAGCCCTATACGATTCGCTGCGGCGGGGAAGCGGCGGGTTTTCTGGCGGTGGGGCAATGGGCCGGGGAGCCGATGCTGCGGGCCTTCGCCATGGAAGGGCGCTTCCGGGGGCAGGGAAAGGAAATCTTTGCCCGGGCCTGCGAGGAATTTCACCTGAAGCGACTGATGGTTCCCAGCAATGACGGCTTCTTCACGGCGCTGGCCTTTGAAAGAATGCGGGAGGCGGGCGGCAAATTTGACATGCAGGCCTATAACATGACCTTCGGCGTGCCTGCCCGGAAGCCGGAATTTGGCAAGGAGTGCTTTTATCCGGTGAAGGAGGAAGAACTGCCCGCCGTGCATGCCGCCACCGAGGGGCAGTGGGCGGAAATGGACAAGGCCCCCGGATTTTTGATGTACCGGGTGGAAAAGGATGGGAAGACGCTGGGCTATGGGGCGGTGGCGCTGCGCAGGCTGGACCGGGAATGTGTAGACGTGGGCAATTACGTTTTGCCCGAGGCCCGGCGGCAGGGCGTGGGCCGGAGCATTCTGATTCAACTGGCCTTTGCCGCCCTGGCCCGGGGACTGCGGCCTACGGCGGGCTGCGCCTATGCCAACGAGGCCAGTTATCGCACCCTGGTCAGCGCGGGCTTTCTGCCCAACGCGCGGCTTTTCAACATTACCCTGGACTGAGGAAGGATGGAAAAATACATGCCGGAAAACAACGGGGGAACGCGGATTCCCCAGACCATCGAGGAACTAAAGGCCTTTTGCGCGGAGAAGGGCATGCCGCTGGAGAAAATGCGTTTCTTCATTGGCGAAAATATCCAGGAACCTAAAGCTTTCGGTATTTACCGGGACGAAAACGACCGGTTTGTGGTTTACAAAAACAAGGCGGACGGTTCCCGGGCGGTGCGGTATTCCGGGCCGGACGAGGCCTACGCGGTAAGGGAGCTGTATCTGAAATTAAAAAGCGAGGTGGACCTGCGCAGGAGCCCCGGCGACGGAAGTGTTCCCCGAAAGCGGGGAATCAGCACCGGCACCATTTTGCTGATCGTATTTCTGGTGCTGCTGTTTCTCTATTGCAAGCTGCACAAGGCCGGCCCGCGCCGGGGATATTATCGTTATGAGGACGATTATTACTATTATCAGAACGACGACTGGTATGCTTACGACGCGGCGCTGGACAGCTGGTATCTGGCTTCCGGCCTGAATCAGGTGCTTTACGACGATTACGACGATTACTGGCAGGGGGCGGCGTACTACGACGATTACGGCGTAGAGGACTTTGAGGACACGGAATATTACGAGGAGCCCTCGGATTCCGACAGCGATTCGGACGACGACTGGGACGTGGACTTCGACAGCTGGGATTCCGGTGACACGGATTGGGGAAGCGACTGGTAAAACAAGGCCCGGCGGCGTAAAAATGCGCTGCCGGGCGAATTTTATCGGGGAAATTTAAACGCCTACGACGGATCGGGATTCAGGAAATCATAATTTTTGCCGGGAATCATGTCTTCGGAAAATTCGATGCCCGACTGAGCGCATTCCCTTCGCCAGGCGGTTTCGATGTGATATTTCAGGAACATGTTCGCAATGAAAGCGTGCACGTCCGGATCCGTATCGTGGTTCACCCGGAGCAGGCGTTTTTCGTAGGGGACGATTGCAGGCCAGGAGCCAAAGCTTTCGAAGGTGAGCAGCTTGCGATAACGCAGAAGATCCACGGCTTCCGAGCGCGGGGATTTGAACAGATCGGCCGTGGCCGCGTCTGTGGCCGGAACGCCATAGAGACGCTGGCAGACTCGATTGCACTGGCAGATGCAGTAATAAAGGGCGATATCGAGCTGGGTCGTTTCGCAGATTTTGCGCAGCGCGTCCCGATGAATCCACAGCAGGGGCGAGCAGACCAGGCGATACACCTCCGCAAACTGCCGGGGATTGAAGGCGAATTCCAGCGCCTGATGCCGCCACATGTGGTGCGCCAGAATGACGAAATTCCATGGGGCGCTGGGAACGACGAGTTCCACGCCGTGCAGCTGAATGCGCTGAGCGTCGGCATAAACGTCCTGAAAATGGATGCAAGTCGGCTCCACGTCCTGATTCAGGCGGAAGTGTAAATCGATGGAAAACGGGCCCGCGTGAAGGGGCGCGTAGTGCTGCACCGAGCGCGCATAGAGGGTCTGACGCGCCTGTGCGTCCCGCACCTCATAGCCCGCTTCTTTTTGCAGAATGCGATACGCGTCGGGGGCGTTATCGGGATGCACGAACAGATCGAAATCCCCATAGCTGCGGGCGGTCAGGTCGCCGCCATAGACATAATGGCAGGTGGCAAGGCCCTTAATCAGCAGAGATTCAATGCCGTGTTCCGCCAGGATATGCTGGAGCCGGTGGGCCTCCTGAATGTGCAGGGCGTTGGTTCGAGCAAATTCCTCGCCGATGGCCGCGATTTCGGCGGCAACTGGTTCGGGAAAGGGCAGCTCGTTTCGGGCGTTGTATGCGCTATAATAAGAAAGGATTTTCCGGGCCTTGCAGTATTCGTATTCCTCCGCGCAGAAGGGGTGCTCAAAGCGAGGCCCGTCCGCGTCGGAAATCTGCGTAAGGCAGCGGAGGAGATACTGTTCCGAATGCGTCAGTTCCGCCAGAAGGTTCATGGATTTCCCTCCTTATGATGGAATTAGGACTGGATTTTTTATGGAATTCGGCAGACGGGCTCAGCCGCCGGCGCTGCTGTACCGCTTGAGCCCCACGCGCCAGAAGAGCACAAAGACGATGTTTACCAGGATGCCCACGGGCAGGGTCAGCAGCACATAGCCCGCGGCGAAGGGAGAATCCGACTTATTGAGCAGGTACAGACACGGATAATAATTCACGAAGGCGTAGGGGAGGACGAGCAGCAGACCCCGGAGCAGTTTGGGATAAATCGTTACGGGATAGCGAATGGCGTAGCGGACGTCATGGCGCACCAGCCAGGTCACCGCGCCGGATTCGCCCCACCAGAAGCTCAGGGGAGTCAGCAGCAGCGATATGCCGCCCATGAGCATGCCGCCGGCCAGCAGCGCATAGACAAACAGCAGCCACTGGACTGCGGACCAGGTAAGCCCGGTCATGTGCTTGACCAACAGCATGGAGCCCACGCCCAGAATGAGATGGGACAGATACCCCACCTGCAAATCCTCCGTGAACAGCTGCAAAAGGGGAGAAACGGGGCGGACCAGGTACATATCCAGCCGGCCGCGCAGCACCAGTTCGTCCATGCGCCAGAACTTGCGCGTGTGCACGTTGCCCAGAGCGTACGTGGTCAGCCCCAAAGCGTAGAGAAAGCAGACCTCCAGACCGGAAAAGCCCCCCAGCGTGTTGAAATTCCGGATCATGGTATAGAGCACGACATATTCGCCCAGGTAGCCGATCATCAGGCCGATTCCGTGCACCAGCGCCGACCAGCCCATATAGCTGATGTATCCGCGCCAGCACATGGACAGGGACATGGAGCACAATTTGAAAAACCATTTCAGCCGCTTCATTTTTGTTATCCTCCATGCACGACGATTTTCCGGACGCTTTTTCGCCAGAGGAATTCTTGCAGCAGAAACAGGCCGGCAATCCAGCAGCACTGAACCAGCAAAATGCGCAGCACTTCTCCGGAGCTCAGGCCGCCGATATAGACCTGAGTCGGGGCGTACACGATGGACTGAAAGGGCAGCGCCATGGCAAAGGCGCGCAGATACGACGGCAGCATCCACAAAGGAACGATGGCCCCGGACAGCGCAAGGGTGCAGAAATCCGTAAACCATTCGATGGTATTGACGGAGACGAACCAGAACGCCAGACATCCGGCCAGCAGATCCAGCAAAAGGTTAATGACATAGCCCAGGGCGACGGTAACAAGAAACAGCACCAGCGCGCCGAGGGAGGCCGGCGGGCGAACACCGCCCATAACCAGCCCCACCAGCAGCACCGGGACGATCTGCATGATGAAGGTGTAGGTCTTTTCGCCCCAGCTTTGGGCGATGTAGATGCCGCGCGTGGAAAGGGGGCGCAAAAAGTCTACGCCGATTTAGCCGCTTTTCATCCGCTCCTCGATATTTGTGGAGATTTGCCCGCCGGAGGTTAGGCTCTGCACCAGCATGGAGACCAGCACGTAGGTCTGCATTACTTCGTAACTGCGCCCCGCCACCGATTCAAAGGCGACGCTTGCATACAGCGCCCGCCAGGCGAACAGCAGAAACACCAGCCGAACGCCGATGCCCACCATGCCCATCACGAAATTTTTGCGATAAACCCATCTTTGACGAAAGGTATTGAGGGCGAAGGAGAGATAGCTGCGGGTCATTGGCCCACCCCCTCGTACAGATCCCGGATGACGTTTTCAACGGGCGGTTCGGAAATGGCGATGTCCCGCACGATGTTCCGGCTGATGGTTTCGGCCAGCAGCGGGCTTTCGCCCATGGCGCGATTGATGGTGAAGGTTACGCGCTTACCCTCTTTTTTCACGTTGCGCAACTGATCGGGCAGCTCCGGCGTTTCCGAGGCAAACAGGATGGTGACCGTGGAATCGGAGGCGCACTGTTCCCGCAGACGCGCCATGGAGCCGTCGAAGCACAATTGGCCGTGGCTGATGACGATCACCCGGGAACAGATGCGCTCCACGTCTTCCAGGTCGTGGGTGGTGAGCAGAATGGTGATGCCGTCGCGCTGATGGATCAATTTGAGCAGGTCGCGGATGCTTTCCTTCACGATTACGTCCATGCCGATGGTGGGTTCGTCCAGATACAGAATGCTGGGGCTGTGAATCAGCGCCGCAGCCAGTTCGCCGCGCATGCGCTGGCCGAGGGAGAGCTGGCGGATGGGCTGCCCCCAAAATTCGTCCAGAGACAGGGTTTTACGAAGCATGGACAGCCGGGCGGCGTATTGCGCGTCGGGAATGTCGTACATATGCCGGAGCAGGTTGAGGGTGTCTTCCAGCTTTAAATGCCACCACAGCTGAGAGCGCTGCCCGAACAGAACGCCGATATTCCGGCCGTTCTGCTTTCGCTGATAAAAGGGATCGACGCCGTTTACGCGAATGGTTCCCTCGTCCGGCAGCAGGATGCCGGACATCATCTTGATGGTGGTGGATTTACCGGAGCCGTTGGGGCCGATATAGCCCACGATTTCGCCCCTGCCGATGGACAGGGAAACGTCCTTCACGGCGCATTTCATCTGGGTTTCCGAACGAAACCAGCCGGTCTTTTTCTGGATTTTGTAGCTCTTGCTGACGTGCGACAGTTCGATCATGCCGGGCTCACTCCTTCGCAAATATCTACCTACAGCAGCTGGATTTCTTCCTTCCACTTCAGTTCATAGCAGGGAACGGACCGGACCATGGTTTCCATCAGCGTCTGTGCGTTTTGGGTTTCCCAGGCAGCGTCGTAGGTTACGTATTGATGCCAGTTGATGAAGTTGGGATCGTTGGGCGTGTAGCAGCTTTCCTGCAGATGCGCAAGGGCGCTTTCCGGGTCGATGCGCCGCAGTCCGTGGGGAGAGTCGGAGATTTTCGGAAACAGAATGGCGGAAAGCTTTCCCTTGGGCCGCGCCTCGTAAGGCAAATCGAAGGGCTCCAGAACCACCTTCTTTTTGTTTTCCCAGGTTACTTCGTTGTTTTTCCGGATCTCTTCCGGAATCAGGTGCTCCAGTTCGGCAAATCGCGACAGCGTGCCCACGCCGATGTTGTACAGAATCGGCCAGCCATAAGCCATGATTCCGCCATCCCGGGCTTCCATCATGACGCGGTCGAGGCCGCAGCGATATACTTTTGCGCGGATGAGATATTCCAGCAGCACGGTGGTTTTGCCGCTGCCCTTATTGCCCATGATGCAAATCATGCCGCCGTCCGGGGCGATGACGGAGCTGGCGTGGAAGGTGACGCCGCCGTTTTTCTCAAATTGCTTTTGAACAATGTCCCGAATCAGCAGCCGGGCGTATTTGCGCATGGAAGCCGGGTTCACGGACGACATGAAAATCCGCGGCGCGTCGAAGCAGATCAGCGTGCCCTCCGTGAGAATGACCTGCATACCGTCCATGGTGCAGGCCTCGCCGAAATACTGGCTGGCCGGGGCGCCGTCGCGAATCAGAACCCGCCGGGTTTCAGGCAATGGGGGAAGGTCGTCCACCATTCTGCACGTCAAATCGTACAGCAGTTCCTCCGGGCGAACCTGGGTCTGCGGCGAAACAGGCGCGATGAACGGATCGAGAAAACGCCGGAGATACGTAAACAGTTCCTCGGAATTTGTCCGCAGCCTGAAACGGATGCCGCAGAATTCAAATACCGCGCCGTTTGTCAGGGGGTACCGGCTGTCGCATTGGTCGAGATATGCCTTCATGCTGAACGCCTCCTTTAAATGGTTTCCCATGTGGTATCAGGTATGCTTTGCCTGCAAGCGGCATCAGAAATAAAAAGCACATAACGGGGATGCATGAAAACCCGGTGCCTGCGTATGGATATTCTGTGATTTTGAATTAGAAGGATAATTTTATTGATAATATATATATATATATATATATATATATATAGGGTATGAATGCGGATTTTCGGGAATGGATTTTCTGTAAAACGGCGTGGGAAGTGAAAATTCCTGTTTTATCGTTCATGGAATCCCCCCTATATCTGATATTATACGGTAAATCGACAGATTTGTCAACGAAGTGGCGAAAAGATTAACGATGTTTAAAAATGGCATGGCGAGGGACGGGGCGCGGGCGGCCGGTTTTCGCCGACTTAAAGGAAAATATCACAAAGCACCGTTTACGTTTAACCATAGATGGATTACAATGGTAGATGGATGAGACTGGCTAAATTAACTGTAAGGAGTGTTTCATATGAAGCTTTCGCCTCTTCAGATGGCAAGATATCAGTACCAGCCCAAGCTCCCGGGCATGCTGCGCAACGGCATTTCCGAGATTTGCGTAAAGAACGGCGAGGCCACGGAAAGCGTTGCCGATCAGGAGAAGATCAAGGCGCTGTTCCCCAACACCTACGGCAAGAACGAGATCACCTTCCAGAAGGGTCAGAATACCTCCGAAGCCAGGAAGCAGGTTGTGGGCGTTATCCTGTCCGGCGGCCAGGCTCCCGGCGGCCACAACGTCATCTGCGGCCTGTACGACGCGCTGAAGGCCAGCGGCAAGGACAACGTGCTCTACGGCTTCAAGGGCGGCCCCAGCGGCCTGATTGAGGACGATTACCTCATCTTCGACGACGAGTACATCAACCAGTACCGCAACACCGTCGGCTTCGACATCATCGGCTCCGGCCGCACCAAGCTGGAAACCGAGGAGCAGTTTGCCATCGTTGCCGAAAACTGCAAAAAGCACGGCATCAACGCCATCGTGATCATCGGCGGCGACGATTCCAACACCAACGCGGCCGTGCTGGCCGAGTACTTTGCCGCCCACAACACCGGCGTGCAGGTGATCGGCTGCCCCAAGACCATCGACGGCGACCTGAAGAACGAGGACATCGAATGCTCCTTCGGCTTCGACACCGCCACCAAGACCTTCAGCGAGGTCATCGGCAATATCGAGCGCGACGCCAATTCCGCCAAGAAGTATTGGCATTTCGTGAAGGTCATGGGCCGTTCCGCCTCTCACGTGGCGCTGGAGTGCGCCCTGGAGACGCAGCCTAACGTCTGCCTGATCGGCGAAGAAGTCGCCGCCAAGAAGATGTCTCTGGCCCAGATCGCCGATTATATCGCGGATTCCGTGGCCAACCGCGCGGCCAAGGGCTGGAATTTCGGCGTGGCCATCATCCCCGAAGGCATCGTCGAATTCGTGCCCGAGTTTTCCGTGCTGATCGCCGAGATCAACGAGCTGCTGGCCGGCGAGAAGACCGCCGCCTTCAACGCGCTGCCCACCTGGAAGGAAAAGTACGCCTTCATCGAGCAGGGCCTGACCAAGGAATCCATGGCCGTGTTCGCCATTCTGCCCGAAGGCATCCAGCAGCAGCTGTTCCTGGAGCGCGATCCTCACGGCAACGTGCAGGTTTCCCTGATCGAGTCCGAGAAGCTGTTCTCCGAACTGGTGAAGAAGAACCTGGCCGCCCGCAAGGCTGCCGGCACCTACAAGGGCAAGTTCTCCCCGCTGCATCACTTCTTCGGCTACGAAGGCCGCTGCGCGTTCCCGTCCAACTTTGACGCGGATTACTGCTACTCCCTGGGCTACAACGCCTTCATGCTGATTCAGTATGGCTACAACGGATACCTGTCCAAGGTTTCCAACCTGTCCAAGCCCGCCGAGGAGTGGGTGGCCGGCGGTATGCCCATCACCAAGATGATGAACATCGAAAGAAGAAACGGCAAGGACAAGCCCGTTATCCGCAAGGCGTTGGTTGAACTGGACGGAGCTCCATTCAAGTTCTTCGAGGCGCATCGCGCGGAGTGGGCCGTGGAGACCTGCTACACCTATCCCGGCGCGATTCAGTACTTCGGGCCCTCCGAGGTCTGCGATCTGACCACCAAGACCCTGGCGCTGGAAAAGGCCTGAGATCTGATATAACAACTATGGCGGCATCGTCAAGCAAACGCAGGACGGCGCCGCCGCTTTTTATGTGCCATTTTCATTCGGATATCTCAAATAATAATAATCGTTTCCCTCCATGGCGGCGGTTTTACGGAAACCGTGTTTGACATAAAAACGTTCCGCATCGATATTCTCTTTATGCACGCCAAGCGCAATCGGACGCACGCCGAATTCGTTATAAATCATTTGGATTGCCTTTTCTAACGCGTAACTGCCAATCCCACGGCTTCTGCAGCGCTTATCAATGACAAACCCCATCAGCCGATAGAAAGGAACTCCCTTCATTTCTTCTGGATCGGTATCCCACGCAAGCGCTTCGCCCAGCAAAATTACGCCGATAGATTCATCTGCCCGTTTAATTACGTATGTGTGGCCTTTGCAATTATGGTCAATGCCATATTGGTTGAGTTCTATAATTGTATCGGCGGTATCAACAAATGCTTCACTTATGTCATCACGTTGTATCTTACGAACGTCTTCAATATTAGAATCGGAGAGCAATTCCAAAGTAATCAAATCCATAGCCTGCTCCTTATAATAAACAAAGTATACGATCTCAAGGGGAAGCGTCACGATGGATTCCTTCAGCCACAATTTCCTTCTCCATAATTATTACAGCATAAACCTGTGAAAAAATCTACCCTGTACGCAAAAATCACGGCCATCTTGGCTAAGTTTTGCGGCCGGAATGGATGGCGATACGGAGTGGACAGCGCTATTCGAAACGTTGATAGGCAGTTGAGCCGACAACGTGTATTTTTGTGTGTACCTGGACAAAATAAAAGCCCTCGAAATCGTAATGATTTCAAGGGCTCAGACTGTCGAAAAACCCTTGGAGAGCTCGAGAGGGCCAAAGCCCTCTCGAATTTCAATCGTGCCCAGCGGCATGTACGGTGGGC
>CACXHB010000037.1 GCA_902767315.1 uncultured Eubacteriales bacterium | reverse complement strand
GCCCACCGTACATGCCGCTGGGCACGATTGAAATTCGAGAGGGCTTTGGCCCTCTCGAGCTCTCCAAGGGTTTTTCGACAGTCTGCAGCGGAGAAGCCCGAAAAGCTTCTCCGCTTTTTTCACTTTGCCGCAATAGGAGACCCCGGTGTGGCGCGGCCGAAGGCCGCGCCACGGCCCCCCATCGGGGCCCACTGCGGCGCCTCCGGCGCCGCAGTGGGCCCCGATGGGGGGCAACGCCCAGCCAAAGCGCCCCGGCCTCACGGGCGGGGCGCTTTGGCTGGGCGCAGGATTGGATTATTCTTCTTCCATTCGGGCCAGGCGGGCGGGCCGGAATGTCTCGTCAATCTGCCGGTCCCACAGGCCGTACTGGTCGGTATTGCGCAGGGCGTTGAGCATGTATTCCCGGGCCCGGGGATACCGCCGGCACAGATCGTCCAGCAGCCGTTTCATCTCCGCCCGCTTGGTGTCGCCGTTGGCGGGGCAGGGGGACTTGGTCACCGGCAGGCCAAATTTCCGGGCCGCGTGGATGATCTCCTTTTCCGGCAAATACACCATAGGCCGGATCTGGGTCACCTGCTGCTTGGACAGGTACGTCACCGGGTGAAAGGTATGCAGCCGGCCCTCGAACAAAAGGGACATCATCAGCGTCTCGATGGCGTCGTCCCGATGATGGCCCAGGGCCAGCTTGTTGGCCCCGGTTTCCTGGCAGAAATTGGTCAGCGCCCCCCGGCGCAGGGTAGAGCACAGGGCGCAGGGATTCTTCTCCCGGCGCTTGTTGAACACCACGTCGCCGATGTCCGTTTCCCGCAGGGTGTAGGGCACCTCCAGCCGCTGGCACAGCTCCGCCACCGGGGAAAAGTCCACCGGAGACAGGCCCATGCCCAACGTCACCGCGGAAAGTTCAAAGCTGTTGGCGCAGAATTTGCGATACAGGCTCAGGGCGTACAGAAGCACCAGGCTGTCCTTGCCGCCGGAGACCCCTACCACCACCCGGTCTCCCCGGGCGATCATGCCGAAATCCTGGTCCGCCCGGCGGACGCAGCCCAAAACCTGCTTCATTTTCGTTCCTCCAAAATGGTTTTATCCCAATACCACCCGGGCCAGGGAGAACAGAATCAGCAGCGAGGCCGCGTCCACCACGGTGGTAATGATGGGGCTGGCCATCAGCGCCGGGTCCAGCTTAATGGACTTGGCCAGAATGGGCAGCGTGCAGCCAATGGACTTGGCCAGCAGAATGGTGACGCACATGGTGACGGAAACCACCGCCGCCACGGCGGGCCCATAAGAAGTAAACAGCCACAGCCGGAAGAAATTGATGGTGGCCAGGGCAACGCCCACAATGGCCGCCACCCGCACTTCCTTCCACAGCACCTTGCCAATGTCCGAAAGCTCGATTTCGCCCAGGGCCAGGGCACGAATGGCCAGAGTAGAGGCCTGGGAGCCGCAGTTGCCGCCGGTGTCCATGAGCATGGGCATGCAGGAAGTCAGCGCCACGCCCAGTGTGCCCCAGTCCAGCAGGGATTTTTCAAAATGGGTGATAATCAGCCCCGTGAACATGGCCGAAACCATCAGGATCAGAAGCCACGGGAACCGGTTTTTCACCAGGGTCAGCACGCTGTTTTTCAGGTATTCGTCCTCGGAAGGGGTCATGGCGGCCATCTTTTCGAAGTCCTCGGTGTTCTCGTCTTCGATAACGTCCATGATGTCGTCGGCGGTGATGATGCCCACCAGCCGGCCTTCCTTGTCCACCACGGGAATGGACATCAGGTCGTAATGGCGCACGGTGTCGGCCACCATTTCCTGGTCGTCCACGGTGGTCACGGAGACCACCTGTTCGTTCATGATCTCGTCGATCTTCTGCTCATCCCGGGCCAGCAGCAGCTTGCGCAATTGCACGGTGCCGATGAGCTTGCGGTATTCGTCGATGACGTAGAGGGTATAAATGGTTTCCTTGTCCACGCCGGTGCGGCGAATTTCCGCCATGGCCTCGCCCACGGTCACGCCCCGGTGAAATTCCATATATTCGATGGTCATAATGGAACCGGCGCTGTTTTCCGGGTAACAAAGGAACTGGTTAATCAGCCGGCGCTTCTCCTCGTCCGCGCCCTTCAGAAGCCGGCGCACCACCCCCGCGGGCAGTTCCTCCAGCAGGTCCACCGCGTCGTCCACGAACATGTCGTCGATGATGCGCATGGCCTCCTGGTCGCCCAGGGCATCGATCAGACGGGTGCGCTGATCGGTATCCATGTAGGAAAAAACGTCCGCGGAAATATCCTTGGGCAACAGCCGGAAGACCATAATCACCCGTTCGTTATCCAGGGTGGCCAGGTACTCGGCGATGTCCACCTCGTTGAGCATGCTCAGTGCGCCCCGCAGTTCGCCCTTTTTTCCACTTTCCACCAGGGCGTTCAGGCGCTTTTCGATGGTATTGAAATCCATTTTCTGCATTCTCCTTTCCAGAAAAGCCGCCGGCGCACGGAAAAAACACGCAGGGACGCTGGGTCCATCCGTCATTCTTTCCGGCAAGCGCCGGGGCATTCATTTTTCATTCTGGCAAATTTGGAGAAAAACTGCTCAGATCAGCGGGCGCGGAACGCATCCGTCGCCGTATTACGCGATCGGGGCACTTCATCTCCGGACAAATAACTGCCTATAGCAGTGCCGTCCACGTTCCGCCACCTCCTGTATGTATAGGATTCCCTTTCATGATACGCGCCCAAACCGCCCACGTCAAGCCAAACCGTGAAAAGAAACAAAATCGAAATATTCTCCGGGAGGCGCCGGGCCCGGAAAGCGCGCTTTCCGGGCCCGGCGCAGTGCGGGGGGAGCTCCGCTCCCCCCGCACCCCCCACGCGCCCGCCCGAGGGATAAGGGGAAACCTTTGGCCCCCGGTTTCCCGCTCCGGGTTTTTCCAAAGGTGTGAACGTTTTTGAAACATTGGCCCGGGGGCCCGCCGCCGGCCTTGTCCCTTCGGGGGCGAATGTGTTATAATCACATTGCCCCGCGTCAGCGGAAGCCCATAGAAGGAGGATCATCAATGAAATTTAGGAAATTCGCATCTCTGGCCCTTGCGGCGGTGCTCTGCCTGGTTTCCGTTGCCGCCTTTGCCGACACCGACGAGGAATACGAAGCCCGCATTGCCGAACTGGAAGCCCAGGTGGCCGACCTGGAACATCAGCTGGCCGCCAAGGATTACGTGGCGGAATTCGACGGCGGCTACGTCACCGCGGAAGAGGCCATGAAGCAGTACAATTATGTGGAATACATGTATTCCGCCTACGGCTACTCCATGGACGGTTATGAGGATTATATCAAAAACGACATCGCCCAGAGCATGCTGAAGGACAAGATCATTCAGTTCAAGGCCACGGAACTGGGCCTGGCCACGCCCACCGACGAGGAAGCCCAGCAGCTTGCCGACAACGCTCAGACGGCCCTGGACAATTACGTGGAAAATTACCGCTCCAATTATGAGGAAGAGGGCAAGTCCGAGGAGGACGTGATCGCCGATACCAAGGCCTTCCTGGCGGAAAACGGCGTGGATTACGATTTTCTCTACGCCCAGGAGCTGGAAACCTACGCCTCCGACAAGCTGTTTGCGGAAGTGGTGAAGGACGTTTCCGTCACCGACGATGAGGTCAAGGCCCGTTTCGACGAACTGGTGGCCGCCGATCAATTGAGCTATCAGGACGCCTATTCCTATGAATCCGCCCGGATGAACGGCACGGATATTTACTGGAATCCTGAAGGCTATCGCTACGTGCGCCAGGTGCTGGTGGCCTTTGACGACGACCAGTCCGCCCGCTACAGCGAAATCACCGGCCGCATTTCCACTCTGGAAAAGGAAATGGAAGAGGTCACCGCCACCCCCGAACCCGAAACCACCGCCGAGGCGGAAGAAACTGCTACCGCCGAAGCCACGGAAGAGGCTGAGGCGACCGCTACCGCTGAAGCCACTCCCGAAGCCACCCAGGAGCCCCGTTCCGTGGAAGAAATCCAGGCCGATCTGGACGCGGCCAACGCAGAGCTGGAGGCCCTGTACGCGGAACTGAAGCCCACCTGCGACGAGGTGACCGCCAAGTTTGAAGAAGGCGAGTCCATCGACAGCCTGATCGCCACCTATGGCGGCGACCCCGGCTCCATCAACGACGACGGCACCACCAACACCTACGTGGTCTCCGCCGATTCCGCGTCCTACGATTCCGCCTTTGTGGAAGCCGCCATGTCCGTGGATACCATCGGCCAGCTGTCCGCGCCCGCCAACGGCCGGTACGGCTGCTACATGGTGTATTACGACAGCGACGTGCCCGCGGGTGAAGTGGACTACGATTCCGTGAAGGAAGCCCTGACGGCCGATTTGCTGGAGGAAACCCGCCAGAGCGTTTATGACGCGCAGATCGCCACCTGGAGCGAAGAGCTGCACGCGGTGTATTATCTGGAAAACTTCCGCTGATTTTTCAGCGAACCCGGGCCGGACGCGCTGCGTCCGGCCCTTGGCATTTATACGGCGGCGAAGCCGCCGCTGGCAAGGGGGGTCCGGGGGGAGCGCAGCTCCCCCCGGATCCGTCCCGTGGCCCCCTGTCAAGACCGCAGTCTTGACAGGGGGCCACGGGACGGCGTATACTCAAAGGCACAAAGGCAGAAAAAGAGGTGACTCGCCCATGAAACGAATCCTGATCCTGGCGCTGTGCGCGCTGCTTACTGTGGGGACTCTCCCGGCGCTGGCGGCGGAAATGCCCTGTCAGGAGGGACTGGACGCGGCCACGGCGCTGGTGGCCATGCACGAAGCGGTGCTGCGGGACGTGCTGGATTCCGATTTCCGCTTTTCCCAGGTGGCGGGGGGCGACAGCATCTATGTGCTCTATTCCGACGAATCCGGCCGGGATTTTCTGATGGTCTCGTTGGGAGGCGACGATCACGACCGGGTGGATATGGCCGTGGTTCAGTGCTATAATGAGGGAGAATTTCTGAAAAACGGGCTGGATTCCGTAAAGGCCCTGGCGCTGCCCTTTCTGACGGAGGAAGGGGCGCAGGAATGGGACGCCTGGCGGGCGGAAATGGAAAAAAATCTGGCCCAGGCCGCCCGGGAAGGCCGGGACGCGGAGCTGACGTATTTTTCCAGCACGTATCTGTCCTGCGCGGTCTCTGTGTATCACGACGGGGAAAAGACGCTGTACACCGGCATTGTCAGCTACAACCGGCTGCTTTCCGCCGGGGATATCGATCTTTTAATGGAGGAATGAGACATGAAGGATGAAACGCTGTCCATCCGGGAGATGTACCTTTACCAGCAGCGGCTGCAGGAAAAATACGCCCGGCAGTGGGGAGAGCCCATCGGTCCGGACACCGCCGTTCGCAAGCTGCTGTGGGCCCACGGCGAACTGGCGGAGGCGGGGGACATACTGAAAAAGAACGGGCCCATTGAGGAGATGCTGACCCACCCGGAGAAGAAGCGGCACCTGGCGGAGGAATTGGGGGACGCCATGATGTACATGTACGACGTGATGCTGTGCTGCGGCATTACGCCGGAGGAGTTTTCGGAAATCTACAAAGCGAAATGCGAGCGGAACAAAAACCGCTGGTGAGAAAGGAACGGCAGCATGCTGAAATTCAATTGGGATACGCCTGCGAGCGTAGAGATTCACGACGGAAGCGCCTGGCGCACGGACGAGGGCCGGGTGGAAATTCAGGACGGAACGGTTACCCTTTCCGCCGGAAATCCGGTGGCGGGGGTGCGTCTTTTTTACGAGACGGAGTTTGAGAAAAACGCCCGGTTCTTTGGGGACGCCTGGGAGCGGGCCTACGGGGAACTGGAATGGCGGGGCATGATCGCCCAGCGGCTGATGCCCTGGTACATGGCCGTTTCCGAGGGCGGCCGCCAGAGCTTTGCCGGGGTGAAAACCGGCTGCGGGGCCTTCGTGGGCTTCCGGGCCTTCTCCCGGGGGCTGACGGTGGAAATCGACACTCGCAGCGGCGCGGGCCCGGTGAATCTTTCCGGCCGGAGCCTCACCGCCTGCACGCTGGTTTTGGAATGCAACCGGGAAATGAGCGCCTATCGCTTCCAGCGGGAAATGCTGAAAAAGCTTTGCCCCCAGGCCCGGCTGGCTCAGGAGCCGGTGTATGGCGGCAACAACTGGTATTACGCCTACGGCAAATCCAGCCGCGAAGAGATTCTGGCGGATTCGGCCTTCATTTCCCGGCTGGCGGGGCCCCGCAAAAACCGGCCCTGGATGGTCATTGACGACGGCTGGCAGAAGCATTCCCGGCCCCGGGTCTGCGTGGGCGGCCCCTGGGTGGGCAACGAAAAATTTGGGGACATGAAGACCCTGGCCTGGGAAATGGCGGATCAGGGGGTGCGTCCCGGCATCTGGATTCGGCCGCTTCTGATGGCGGAGGAGCCCAATGCGGACTGGATTTTGCAGAAGACCGGCGACGGCTGGACGCTGGATCCTTCGAACCCTCAGGTACTGGGCTATCTGTCCGATCTGATTTCGGAACTGGCGGATCAGGGCTACGGGCTCATCAAGCATGATTACACCACCTTTGACGTCTTCGGCGACTGGGGCTGCCACGCCACCGGCAAGGCCATGTTCCCGGCCCATCCCATGCGGGATACCACCCGCACCAACGCGGAAATCGTGCTGGACATGTACAAGGCCATCGCCCATGCCGCCGGGGAACCGCTGATCATCGGCTGCAACACCGTGGGCCATCTGGCGGCGGGACTGTTCCAATTGCAGCGCACCGGCGACGACACCTCCGGGCGGTTCTGGGAACGCACCCGGTACATGGGCGTGAACACCCTGGCCATGCGCATGCCCCAGCACCGGATCTTCTACGATTGCGACGCGGACTGCGCCCCCATTACCCCGGAACTGGACTGGAAACTGGCCCGGCGCTGGCTGGACGTGCTTTCCCGCAGCGGGACGGCGCTGTTCGTTTCCGCCCGGCCCGGCACCCTGAACCCGGAACAGGAGGCCGCCGTGGCGGAGGCCTTCGCCCGGGCGGCGGAAAACACCCAGCCCGCCGAGCCCCTGGACTGGCAGGACACCGTTTCTCCCCGGCTTTGGGAAACCGCCGACGGCGTGCGTGAATACGACTTCGACGCGCTGTTTGACGGAAATCCGGAAGCCTGGTGGTATTGATCTTCGCAAAACCCCGCCTGCGGCGGGGAAGAGCCGAGTGGGCCGGAAGCAAAGCTTTCGGCCCACTCGGCTCCCTGCCGGGGGAGCTGCGCTCCCCCGGACCCCCTCCGCCCGCGCCCCGCGGACAATTTTTTTTGTCAAAAGATTCTGTCCTCCCCTGGCAAACCTGTTTTGTTGATATGAAATCAGACGGTTTGCGGCGAGAGAAGCGCGCAGGCAGCCTGCATCGCACAGGCGGAAATCTGCCGGGCACTGGGGCCAGAGCTGAACGCCTTTGTGCATACGCTGGAAAAGGTCTACCAGCGCTGCAAGGAGGAAAGCAAGGCGGATTTCGTCCACGTGCAGGCCTATCTGGCGGAAAAGGCCGCGAAGGCGGCGGAAGAGGAGGAATGAGCCCATGCCGAAAACGAAATTTCAGCGGGTGATTTTCACCTGCATCGGGGTGTTTTTCATGGCCACCACCATGGCGATTTTCAACAAATACCTGGTGATGGGGCGTTTCAGCGGAGAACTGTTCCGGCAGGTAGGCATTTCCTTCCTGGAAAAAGCGCCCCTGGCCTTTGTGCTGCAATTTTTCCTGGTGCAGCCCTTTGCCGGGCGGCAGGCCGCCAAATATCCCTCGGAGAACCCGATTTTTTCCCGCATTCTGCGCACGGGGTTTACGGTGCTTGTCCTGTGCCCCATCATGTGCCTGTACGCCAACTGCATCAACATGATCCGTTTCCACTGGAATTTTGGCCGGATGCTGGAATCGGTGGTCACCCGGATGCCCATCAACTGGATCTTCGCCTTCTGCGTGCAGGTGTGGATTTTGGGGCCGCTGAACCGGCGCGTCTTCCAGCTGATTTTCCCGGAAAAGCGGCTGCAGGCGGCGTAAAAAGCAAATACTTCTCCTCCCATGGGCCCGGCTTCCGGGCCTTTTCTGATATTGATAGAGACAGGGCGGGAACTCCCCTCTGCCTTCCCCTCTGGGGAAGGTGGCCGAGCGCAGCGAGGTCGGATGAGGTCGCCCCTTTATTCAAAATCAAAATCCACCTCAAGGTTTCCTGGGCTCCCGCATGCGCATTCAGAAGCTTCGTTTCCGGGCGGAATGCGGGCATCGAATGAACCGGAACATCTCTTCCAGTTTTTTCCAGGAGAAAAATTCAAAAAAATCTGCCAAATGTGTCAACCTTTTCCGGGGAGAATGCGTCTAAGAGACGTGAATCCGCAAGGAACACGAAATGAAACGGATGCTGATTGGGACTGGAGGGTTGATTTATGAAGAAACTGACCTGCATTCTGTTGGCGGCGCTGCTGGCGCTCTCCGCCGTGGCCTTCGCCATTGCCGAGGGCAACGCTGCCACCGCCACCGCAACGGTGGAAGAAAACCTGACCCGCATGCTGCCCATGCTGGACAGCGCCGTGCGGAATATGGACGCGCTGTATGAAGCCGCCAAGACCGGCACGGACGAAACCGCCGGCGAAATCGCCGACGCAGCCACCGCATATGACGCGGAAGACCCCGTGTTTGTGTGGAACGTGCTGTATCTGGCCGCCAGAAACGACTGGCAGAACAATCCCAACGCCAACATGAGCGAGTACAAGGTGCTCACTCTGCCGGAAGCGGACGTTCTGAAGCTGGCGCAGTCCTGCTTCTACGGTCTGACGGAGCTGCCGGAAGTGCCGGAACAGGATCCTGCGAAGAAGCAGCTGGCGGATTATGTGGGCTACGACGCGGACGCTCAGGTTTACACCTTTGCCTGGGCCGGCGACGAGCTGCGCACCAATGAGGAAACCTACATCGCCGTGAACGGCTACGCTCAGGTGGGCGAGGAAACCTACGCGCTGGTGACGGAATATCTTTCCAAGGACGATTCCCAGGTGAAGAGCTTCATCGTGCGCATGGGCGACAACCTGTCCGCCAGCCTGTTTGACGAAGACGTGCTGCCCTACGCCATCGAGAGCGTGGAGCTGAACATTCCCGATTACACCACCGCCGACGGTCAGACGCTGACCTTTACCGAATGCCACATGGAATTCGGCAAGCCCGCCCCTGAAGCCGAGGCTACCCCCGAACCCACCCAGAAGCCCGCGGAAACCACCGGTTATTCCGAACTGAAGCAGGGCTCCCGGGGCGACGCGGTCACCAAACTGCAGAAGCGGCTGACCGAGCTGGGCTACGACTGCGGCAAGGCCGACGGCATCTACGGCAGCCGTACCTCCCGGGCCGTGCGCTTCTTCCAGGACGCCCTGGGCGTGAGCCAGACCGGCCGCGCCACCGGCGAAATGCAGCAGAAGCTGTTCTCCGCCAACGCTCCGGAATATGTGCATTACGTACTTTTGAAGAAGGGCTCCAGCGGCGTGCGCGTGGAAGATCTGCAGGCGCGGCTGCGGAAGCTGGGCTATCTGGCCAACCCCGTGGACGGTCAGTACGGCGAAACCACCAAGAAGGCCGTGGCGCTGTTCCAGAAGGACGCCGGTCTGAAGGTGGACGGCAGCGCCGGCAAGCAGACCCTGAAGGCCCTGGAGAGCAAGAAGGCTCCCCATTGTGAAGCATACATCGCCCTGAAGAAGGGCGACACCGGCGACCGTGTCACCGAAATGCAGAAGCGCCTGGTGGAGCTGGGCCTGCTGGAAAAGGCCGACGGTTCCTATAACAAGAAGACCGTGGCGGCTGTGAAGGCGTTTCTGGCGCTGATCGGTCAGGACGGCAACGGCAAGACCGCTACCCCCGAGACCATCCAGGCCATGTTCGATTACAAGCCCGCCGAACCTACCCCCGCACCCACCGAGGCTCCCACCGAAGCGCCTACGGAAGCGCCTACCACTGAGGCCCCTGCTACCGAGGCTCCTGCTACAGAAGCCCCCACTACCGAGGCTCCCGCTACCGAGGCTCCCGCTACCGAGGCTCCCGCTACCGAGGCTCCCACTACGGAAGCTCCTGCTACGGAAGCTCCCGCTACTGAGGCTCCTGCTACCGACGCGCCTGTTGAGCCCACTGCGGCGCCTCTGGAGGCCATTACCGAAGAGCAGATGAAGACCTTCATCACCGCCGTGCAGACCGTGCTGAACGACAACACCCTGACCAAGAGCGATTGCATTGCATGGCTGCAGGCGCGGCTGACGGGTTCCAGCCGGACCGGCGTTTATGACGCGGAGACCGTGGAACTGGTGAAGGCCGTGCAGACCAAGCTGGGCCTGACCGGCGAGATGGTGAACGGTGTTGCCGGGGAAGACGTAATCACTTCCCTGAAGGACGTTACCCCCGCGAAATAAGGAATCTCTACCGCGGCGTGTTCCCTTTCCGGAACGCGCCGCCTTTTTCTGCCTTTCGGCAGAAAAAGGCGGCGCAGGGCGGGGGAGCTTCGCTCCCCCGCGCCCCCTTGAAAGCGGCCGTTGCCGGAATCCTTCGGATTCCGGCAACGGCCGCGGGGGGCGGCGCTTTTTCCTTCGGAAAAAGCGCCGCCCCGGGTTCCCGAGGGGGGTGTGGGGGGAGCGGAGCTCCCCCCACACCCCGGGGCCGCCTGCCCCACGGCTGCGCCGTGGGGCGGGCGGCCCCGGTTGGCGCGGTCACAACCGCGCCAGAAACTCCATTATATTGTCGGACATGCCGTCTGCCAGCAATCGGATGCGCTCCGGATGGTGGGTGGAAATGGGGTCCTGCACGCAATAGGCCCGCATGCCGCAGGCCCTGGCTCCGACGATCCCCGCCTCCACATCCTCGAACACGGCGCAGTCTGCGGGATCGACCCCCAGGCGCTGAGCGGCGGCGCGATAGACATGTCCGTCGGACTTGACCCGGCTGCCGGCCTCATGGGTGGTGAGAATAAATTCAAAAAAGGAATCCACCCCGTTGCGGGCCAGGCAGGGCCCGGAAAGCTCCGGCAGAAGGGTGGTCACCACGCACAGCCGCACCCCCCGTTCCCCCAAGGCCCGCAGAAATTCCAGCGCCCCTTTCTTCAGGGGCACCCGCAGGGCGTATTCCTCCCGGGCCAGAGCGGTCCATTCGGCCATGATTTCCTCCACGTCCTCGGGCAAATCGAAGCGCGCCTTCGTATAACGGGCGGTGTCCACAAAACTCATGCCGGAGATGGCCCTGGGATAATCCGAAGGCATTTCCAACCCCCGCCGGGCGAAAAAGCAGGCGTCCACGTGGTTCCACACGTACATGGAATCCAGCAGGGTGCCGTCCAGATCAAACAGCCCCGCCCGGATCATGTCCGCGCCTCCAGCAGCATGGGCAGAGCGGCCTCCAGCTGCACCCCGTAATTTTCATCCAGCGCCACCTCCGCGCTGATGGAAATGGCGTATTTCACGAAATCCGCCGCCAAAACCACCCCCTGGGCCAGGGACTGTCCCCGGGTGAGGGCGGCGGCCAGCACGCTGGCGAAAATATCCCCGGTGCCGGGATAATGCCGGGCCACGGGGGTAAAGGGCAGAATCTGCACGCGCCCCGCCTCGTCCCGGCAGGCGTTGCACAGCCCGCCTTCGAAGGGCACGGAGGTAATCACCGCCATGGGACATTCCAGCCGGCCCAGCATGGCCTCGATTTCCGCGGCGCTGCGGGGGCGCAGGGAGTATTCCTCCCCGGCCAGGGCGGCGTATTCGGTCATGTTGGGGGTAATGAGGGTGGCCTTTTCCGCCAGGCGGGCCATGGCCTGAATCATTTCCGGGGTCAGCCCGGAATAGAGCCGGCCGTCGTCCCCCATGACGGGGTCCACCAGCTTCACCGCCTGGTTCTGCTCCTCCAGAAACGCGCCGATTACCGCCGCCTGCCGGGGGGAGCCCAGGTATCCGGTATACACGCAGTCGAATTTCAGCCCCATCTGGTTCCAGGCGGAAAGCTGCCGGGCCAGATAGTCTGAAAGATCCACGGTTTCCAGCCGGTGGCTGCCGGCAAATCCGGTGTGGGCGGAAAGGCAGGCGGTGGGCGCGGGGCAGACCTGCAGCCCCATGGCGGAAATTACCGGAATGGCCACGGTCAGGGCGCAGCGGCCCACCCCGGAAAGATCGTGCACCGCGGCCACGGTGGGCACGGGATGTTTCATAGGCTTCCTCCCATCAGTTCAGCGCCGTGAGCTTCTCCGGCTTTTTGCCGGTCAGGCGATATTCCCGAATCTTTGCGTCCACCAGCATCCGGTACCATTCGCATTCCAGATAATGATAGATAAACCCTTCCTTGCCGTCCAGAAAGCCCAGCCGCACCACATAATTGTAGAAAAACCACAATTTCGCCCGCAGGAACATGGGCGCTTTGTAATACAGGCCGAACTTCTTTTTCCGCTGGCGGAGAATGGCGGGGTCGGTGGCGATGGAGGTGGACTGGGCCTCGGTAAAGGAGATATAGTCCAGCATTTCCCGGGTGGCGTACCAGTTATACCGGTTCACATAACTGGTGAGATCCTTGAAATCCATATGGATGAACCGGTTTTTCGCCAGCACGCTGTTTCCGCTGGAGAGCACCGTGTGGGCGTCCCGGCGGCGATCCTCGATGCGCCCCTGACCGGTGCGGAACAGCATCAGCTTGCGCTTTTTCCGCAGCCCGTGGCGAATGGCCTTGCCCATGAAGTAATAGGTGGCCTCCATGGTGATGCCGGACACGTCCTCCCGGGCCATGAGGGTCTCGCATTCCCGAACCAGCTCCGGGGTGACCCGCTCGTCCGCGTCCAGCCGGAAGGCCCAGGCGGTTTTGATCTCGCAATGGTCCAGCGCCCAGTTGAACTGCCGGGCGTAGTATTCGAATTCGTGGAAGTACACGTCCGCGCCCATTTCCCGGGCGATTTTCACGGTGTCGTCGGTGCTGCCGCAATCCACCACCACCGCCCGGGCGCAGAAGCCACGGATGGATTTCAGGCAATCCGGCAGGTTCTTTTCTTCGTTTTTCGTAAGGATAATCGCTGTAATATCGGCCATGGGCTGTGTTTCCCCTTTATTCAGATTGATTTTCGGTAGGCAAAGCCCCCGAAGAGCTTGCGCAGGAAGGGCTGTTTTCCCGCCAGACGGATCAGGGGGTCCAGAAAGTGGAAAATTCGGGTCTTCTTCCCCTGCCGGGCACGAATGTCCCGGAGCATTTCATGGGCAGTGGTATAATTTTCGTCCTGAGGCAGCAAAAGCCCGCCCTCCCCGGAATCGATGCACCCTCGCAGGATCTCCGCCAGACGATCCACATGGATGGCGCTTCTGGGCGCGGCAGTGCCCGGGAAAAAGGGCAGATACCCGGCGTACCGGCTCAACAGGGCGTAATTTCCCTTGCCGCCCGGGCCGTAAACCATGGGCGGCCTGAGAATGCACACCCGGAAGGAAGGACTCTCCATCTTCCGCAGGCCCTCCTCCGCCGCCAGCTTGCTCTGGCTGTAGGGATTGTCCGGCGCGGGGGGCGTGTCGGGGCCGATGTAGCGCTCCTGCCCCGCGGGGGCCGGGGGGCCGTAGACGATCATGCTGGAAAGAAAGATGAACTGCTTCACCCCCGCCTGCCTGGCCCGGCGGGCGATTTCCAGGGTCATTTCGCAATTGACGGAAAAATACAGCGCCGTCAGGTTCACGTCCCGGGTCACATGGGCCAGCCCGGCACAGTGCACCACGCAGTCGTATTGGGAAAAATCCACATCCTCGCCGCCGTCCCGGACGCTTACCTGATCCACGGCGTATTGTTCCGGATGCTCCCGCAGAAGCGCCGCCAGACGGCCGCCGATGAAGGAGGTTTTTCCCGTAATCAGTACCCGGCGCATGCTACCGGCCCTCCTTTACGCCCTTGGCCCGGAGCACCGCCGAAAAGGTGCCCAGGATGCACTTCAGGTCGAATTTCAGGCTCATGCGGCGGACGTATTCCCCGTCCAGGGCCGCCTTTTCCGGAATGGGCAATTCGTCCCGGCCGTTGATCTGGGCCCAGCCGGTGAGCCCGGGGCGCAGGTCGTTGGCCCCGTATCTGGCCCGTTCCGCGATCAGATCCGTCTGGGTGGGCAGCGGCGGCCGGGGCCCCACCAGGGCCATATCCCCCCGAAGAATGTTCCACAATTGGGGCAATTCGTCCAGGCTGGTCTTCCGCAGAAACGCCCCCAGGGGGGTGATGTAATTCTGCGCCCCGGAAAGCTGATGGGTGGGGGTGTCGCTGGGAGCGGTGGTGTACATGGTGCGGAATTTATAGATGCGGAAGGGCTTCAGCCCCCGGCCGGAGCGCACCTGGGCAAACAGCGTCGGCCCCGGAGAGGTCAGCCGCACCAGCAGTCCCAGCAGAAGCAGCAGCGGCCAGAGCACCGCAAGGGCCGCAAGGGAAATCACAAAGTCCAGAATACGCTTGAAAACGGGATACATCGCCGCATTGCTCCTTGCCTTTTGTAGGTTTTCTTGATTATACTATGGGCAAAGTTTTATTTGCAAGCACACTCCGGTTCATTTCCGGCCCGGAAAAAAATAAACTGATGTTCGATTTCCATTTCCGGCGGAGCATGGTATAATAGAAACATAACAAGACATACTTTCACCGACACGGGAGGTTTTGAAAAATGGCAGACAAAAAGGGCGCGAAGGAAAAGGAAAAAGTAACCCAGAAAACCGGCGACGAGCGCAAAACAGCGCTGGACAACGCCATTGCCCGCATTGAGAAGGATTTCGGCAAAGGCTCCGTGATGAAGCTGGGCGAATCCCAGAAGATGCAGGTGGAAGTGATTCCCACCGGCTGCCTGAGTCTGGATTTCGCCCTGGGCGTGGGCGGACTGCCCAAGGGCCGCATCATCGAAATCTACGGGCCGGAATCTTCCGGTAAGACCACCCTGGCCCTGCACACCGTGGCCGAGGCCCAGAAGGCCGGGGGCATCGCCGCCTTCATCGACGCGGAGCACGCCCTGGATCCGGTGTACGCCAAAGCCCTGGGGGTGGACATCGACAATCTCTACGTCTCTCAGCCCGATAACGGCGAACAGGCGCTGGACATCTGCGAAGCCCTGGTGCGCAGCGGCGCCATCGACATCGTGGTCATCGACTCCGTGGCCGCCCTGGTGCCCAAGGCCGAAATCGAGGGCGACATGGGCGACAGCCACGTGGGCCTGCAGGCCCGGCTCATGTCCCAGGCCCTGCGGAAGCTGGCCGGCGTCATCGCCAAGACCAACGCCGTGGCGGTGTTTATCAACCAGCTACGCGAAAAGGTGGGCGTGGTGTACGGCAATCCCGAGGTGACCACCGGCGGCAAGGCCCTGAAGTTCTACGCCTCCGTGCGCATCGACATCCGCAAGGGCGAGCCCATCAAGGACGGCACTCAGCTCATCGGCAACCGGGCCAAGATCAAAATCGTGAAAAACAAGGTGGCCCCGCCCTTCCGTTCCTGCACCGTGGACATGCTCTACGGCCAGGGCATCTCCCGGGCCGGCGAATTGCTGGATATGGCGGTGGAAAAGGATCTCATCGTCAAGTCCGGCGCCTGGTATTCTTATCAGGGCCAGCGCATCGGTCAGGGCCGGGACAACGCCCGGAAATATCTGGAGGAGAATCCCCAGGTGTTCGACGATTTGCTGAAGATCGTGCGGGACGAATTCATGAACGGCGAAGGCGTGCCACTGGAAATCGGCGGCAACGAGAACGATACCCCCGAAACCGAGGCCGAAGGCGCTTCCCTGGCCGAGGCCGTGGAAGACGACGATCTGGACCTGGACGGCGAATTCTAATCGAGGGGGGCGCGGGGGGAGCGAAGCTCCCCCCGCATCCGGGGGCGAACCGGGGGCGGCGCTGCGCGCCGCCCCCGGTTCGCCCCCATGGCGCCCTGCCGGGCCGCAAATTCCATTTGCGGCCCGGCAGGGCGCCATGGGCCCGGCGGCTTCGCCGCCGGGCCCCAAACTATTTTGCAACGAGCCACGAAAAATGATTCATTTTCGCGGCATATTTAACCCAAACAGGCAGGAATTTGCCATGGCATAAGGTGTACAATGTGCATATGATGCTATGACAGTCTGAAAGGAAGGGTTCTGCATATGCCTCTTGATCTTTCCGTCATTGGCGCCGGGATCGCGCCCTCTGCCACGCTGGCCATGGATACCAAGGCGAAGGAGTTTATCGCCGCGGGCTTTGACGTAATTAAATTTGGCGTGGGCGAGCCGGATTTTGATACCCCCGAATTTATCCGCACCGCCGCCAAGGAAGCCATCGACGCGGGAAAAACCCGTTACACGCCCGTGGCGGGCACCACGGAGCTGCGCTGGGAAATCGCTCAGAAATTCGCCCGGGACAACAATCTGGATTACGACGCTTCCGGGGAGATCATCGTCTCCTCCGGCGCAAAGCAGGTGCTCTACGAGGCGCTGTGCGTACTGCTCAATCCCGGGGACGAGGTGATTCTGCCCTCGCCCTGCTGGGTGAGCTATCCCGAAATGGTGCGCATGGCCGGGGGCGTGCCGGTGTTCGCGCCGGCGGATCCGGACAAGGGCTTTGTATTTACCGCGGAGGATCTGCGGCCCTACGTCACAGAAAAGACCAAGGCGCTGATGATCAATTCCCCCTCCAACCCCAACGGCTGCATCCTTTCCCGGGAGATTCTGCAGGGCATTGCCGATTTGGCGGTGGAAAAGCAGTTTTACGTGATTTCCGACGAAATCTATGAAAAGCTGATCTACGACGGGGAGGAGCACGTGTCCATCGCTTCCCTGGGGCCGAAGATCAAGGACCAGACCATCGTGGTCAACGGCGTATCCAAGACCTACGCCATGACCGGCTGGCGCATCGGCTACGGCGCGGGCCCCCGGCGGATCATCAAGGCCATGACCGCCTATCAGTCCCACGCCTCCTCCAACGCCAATTCCATCGCCCAGGCGGCGGCCGCGGCGGCGCTGGCGGCGGGAGACGTTGCCTGCGTGCGGGACATGATCGCCGAATTTGACGCCCGGCGGGTGCTGATGCATCACCTGATTAACGCCATTCCCGGCATTTCGGCCCATTTGCCCAAGGGCGCGTTTTACACCATGGCCAACATCGGCGCGCTCATCGGCAAAAAGCATCGGGGCGAGGTGATTACCGGTTCCGAGCGATTCGCGGAGCTTCTGCTGGAAAGCAAATATGTGGCGGTGGTGCCCGGCAAATCCTTCGGGGAAGACAGCCATGTGCGCCTTTCCTATGCCACCTCCTCCGGCAAAATCAAGCGGGGGATGGACCGGATGGCGGAATTCGTATCCGAACTGGAATGAAAAACGAAGCATGAAAAATAAAATGGGGGCCGTTTTTCCGCTATGCGGAAAAACGGCCCCCACGGCGCGCCCCCGGGCCGCAAATGCAATTTGCGGCCCGGGGGCGCGCCGTGGGGGCCCGGCCGGGAAGCGCAACGCGCTTCCCGGCCGGGCCCCATAAGGGTTACTCCTTCTGTTTGACGTTGCCGCCGCACTGGGGGCAGCGGTACTCCTGCGCCCGCAGGAACCGTTCGGAGGCGAAAAATCCGCAATGGGGGCAAGGGAGGAATTCCACGGCGAAGGGGCGTTCCTCCGGCAGGGTCACGTCCCGGGAAACCTCCGCCAGCACCCGGGGACCCGCGTCCAGCAGCAGGCAATCGCCGGTATCGGAGAAGGCGAAGCCCGCCAGATATTCCAGAATGATTTCCACGCAGCCGCCCTGAGCCTCGCCGGCGGTGATGGTGACAATCAGCGGAATGCGGGACAGGGTATCGTCGATCTTCCGCAGGCCGCCCATGACGGTATCCACCCGGAGGGAGAGGGTATCCACCCGAATGCCGTGGCGGGCGGCGACGCCCTGAATTCGGCCGGAAAGCTCCGCCGAAAGGGCGTCCACCTGCTCCACGTCGTACAGCCGGGAAATATCCCGACCCTTGACGGGCAGATTCAGCGCCCGGCGATACAGGGCTTCGGCGGCCCGATGGGGGGAAATGGCGTTCTCCGCCTGCTTCAGCATGGCCCGGCGGCTGAGGGTGCGGAAAAGCTCCCACAGAAGCAGGCCCACCAGCGCGATCAGCGCAATCAGCGCGGGAATATTCCAATAAAGCGAATAGAACACAAACACGATGACCAGCAGAACCCCCGCCACGGCGCTCCACCAGCGATCCTCCCCGGAACCCCGGGCGCGTTTTTTCGCCGCGCTTTGCAGCTGCCAGTCCCCGGCCAGCCGCCGGGCCAGCACCTGGGCGGCTCCGGAAGCGGATTCCGTTTCCCGCATTTCAAGCAGATATCTTCCCTTTAAGGTCATGGGCAATGCTCCTTTTTTGAAAGGTGATTTTCTCTATTGTATCATGCCGCCGGACCCATTGCAAGAAATTGTTAAGTTCAAAATTTTTCTCGCGTATCCCTTGACAAACGGAAGAAAGTGCGTTATTATATATAAGCACTTTGAAGTGCGGCTTCTGAAAAGAAGTCATGGCGTGGTCCCTTAGCTCAGCTGGATAGAGCGTCTGGCTACGGACCAGAAGGTCAGGGGTTCGAATCCCTTAGGGTCCGCCAGAAATCCATCGTCGTTTCGAGAGAAAGACGATGGATTTTTTTATTCAAACATTTTTCAATTTATGGTTCTTTGTGAAAATATACAGACGGCACTAAGCCGAATGACCTTTTCCATAGGCGATATCCGCAATCCACCGGAATTCAGCGGCAAACTCCTTCCGCTGCTCACGGCGCTGGTGAATCTGATCGCCGCGAATTTCCTTCTGATAAAACGCGTCCGACCTTGACAAGTCCCTTCTTCGGGGGTATAATTACTTCAAAATTGAACGATTCATTTTTGAATCATACGGAGGCGTTTTCATTGAACTCCAGCATTACCTTTGCCCGGAAGACCTCGCTGGCCTACGCCGCCCTGTGCAGGCCCCTATGCCAGCAATGGAACCTGCCTCAAACGGCCTTTGACATACTGATGTTTCTGGCCAACAATCCCGACTATCACACCGCCAGCGACATTGTGGAGGTGCGGCGGATCAAGGCCAACCTGGTTTCCGTCAACGTGGAACGCCTGGCCCGGGAGGGATATCTGGTGCGCCAGGCGGTGCAGGGGGACCGGCGCAAGGCCCGCCTGATATTGACGGAAAAGGCCGGGCCGGTGATCGTCCAGGGCCGACAGGTGCAGCGGGATTTTTTCAATCTCCTTTTCCGGAACACGGACGAGGAAACGCGGCGGGCCTTTTTCGCCGCCATGGAGACCATGGAAAAAAATCTGGATCAGATACTGGAGGAAGCAGACCAATGAAACTGTTGCTTACCATTGCGGTTACGTTTTTCGCCGGCATGGGCGCGGGGCTGGGCACGGGCTTTGCGGGCATGAGCGCCGCGGCGGTGATCAGCCCCATGCTGATTACCTTTCTGGGCATGGATCCGTACATGGCCGTGGGCATCGCCCTGTCTTCGGACGTGCTGGCCAGCGCGGCTTCGGCGTATACGTATTATCGGAACAAAAATCTGGACGTGAAAAACGGGCTGATTATGATGGTCAGCGTGCTGGCCTGTACCGTGGTGGGCAGCTATGTGGCCAGCCTGGTGCCCCCCGCCGCCATGGGCAATTTTTCCGTATTCATGACCTTCCTGCTGGGGGTGAAATTCATTGTGCGGCCGGTGATGACCACCAAGGAGGCCATGCTGCAGGTGTCTGCGAAAAAACGCGCGATTCAATCGGTGATCTGCGGGATGCTCATCGGCTTTATCTGCGGGTTCGTGGGGGCCGGCGGCGGCATGATGATGCTTTTGATGCTCACCAGCGTGCTGGGCTACGAACTGAAAACCGCCGTGGGCACCAGCGTGTTTATCATGACCTTTACCGCCCTCACCGGCGCTATCTCCCATTTCATGATCGGCGGCACGCCGGACTGGCTGGTGTGGGGGCTGTGCGTGGTGTTCACCCTGCTGTGGGCGCAGATTGCCGCCATTTTCGCCAACAAAGCCGCCCCCAAGACCCTGAACCGGGCCACCGGCGTGGTGCTGGTGGTGCTGGGCGCGGCGATTATGGGATTCAATTATCTGAAATAGAAACGCCGGGACGCATCGCGCCCTTGACGCGCCGTCTGGATCCGTGTTATCCTATGGGTGAGACGATTGTGTCTCCGGCAGGACGGATTCAGATGGCGCTTGGCTTTTCACCTCTGACGCTTTACACAGGCAAAGGAGGTGAGATCATGACCGACTTTGAGATTTTTTCCATGGTCGCAATGATCTTCTCTCTCGTGCTCAGGGCGTTCCAATTGGGGCGTTCCTTCGGCAGCGGAAAGAAACATAAAAAGGAATGCCGCCATCCAACGCTGATTGGTAGGCGGCTCCCCAACTCGCGGAGGGGAAAAGCTCTTCCAGAAGCGTCATCCCTTCCTGCCGTTATTATATCAGATTTTATCGCCTTTGCCAAGGGGGAAAAATTTTCACCAATATCTTCTCTTGTGCTCAGGGCGTTCCAATTGGGGCGCTCCTTCGGCAACGGAAAGAAACATAAAAAGTAAAGCCGCCATCCAACGCTGATCGGCAGAAACGGGGAACGACCTCATCCGCCGCCTGTGGGCGGCACCTTCCCCAAAGGGGAAGGCCAGGTTTTATCGCCCTATTCTCCGGGGTATGGCCCGATTCCCCCGCATAGACTGTTCTGCGCGGGGGTTCTTGCGCTTTAGGGACGGAAAAGGTATAATGGATAGTGGAATTTCCCGAAAGAAAGGAAAGGCGGAATACGCGAAATGAATGATTTTTTTCGCACGCTGATTTACGGCGTGGGTGGAAATTTTGTCTGGCAGGAGCACATGGGAAAGGTGGTCAGCACGGCGCTATTGAGCATGGTGCCCACCTTTGAGGGACGCTACGCCCTGGTGACGGCCCAGGCCATGGGCATGCCGGCGCTGCCGTCGTTTCTGATTGCGCTGTTGTTTTCCACCCTGCCCATGCCGTTTCTGCTGCTGCTGCTGCGGCCGGTGCTGGACTGGATGTACACCTGGCCCATCGGGTTTGTGCGGAAGTTTGCCGCGTGGGTGGACGCACGGGCGGAACGCAAGAGCAAAGAAATGGACAAAAAGGGCCTGCTGGGGCTGTTTCTGTTTGTAGCGGTGCCGCTGCCGGGCACGGGGGTCTGGACGGGCTGCGCCATTGCCAGCCTTTTGAAGATGAACAAAAAGCAGGCGGCCCTGGCCATTTTCCTGGGGAACGTGACGGCGTGTCTGATTATGACGGTGCTGGCCTATCTGGGCGTGAGGATCGCGGGATGATCTGCATCATGGGCGGACGGCCGCATCTGGCCCACGGGGCGCTGATCTCGGCGGCGGGGGAAGCCCTGCGCCGGGAGGGCGAGGTTTATATTGTGGTTCCCAAGCAGCTGACCCTGCAGACGGAGCTGGACCTGATTCGCGCACTGGAGCCGGGGGGCTCGTTCCGATTGAACGTGCTTTCCCCGGAGCGCCTTTGTGCGCGAATTTTTGATACCGCCGGAAAGCCGGAGGGGGAGCGGGTGGACGACCGGGGCCGGGTGATGCTGGCCCGGCGGGCGCTGAACGCCTGCGAAAAGCAGCTGAAGGTATATTCCGGGGCGGGGCATCGCCGGGGCTTTCCCGCCCGGGCGGCCCGGCAATTGGAAATTCTGCGTCAGGCGGGCATGACTCCGAAGGAGGTGCGCGCCCTGGCGGCGAAGCGGGAGGGCCTCTTCGCGGCGAAGCTGACGGACATGGCCCAATTGCTGGAGCAATACCTCGCCTTTCTGGACGGGGGCTATCTGGACGGAGAAGGGGTTTTTCTGGCGGCGGCGGAGGAAGCTTCCGCCTCCCAGGCGGCCCGGTGCGCGGGCATGGTGTTTTACGGATTCGACCTGATGCCCCGGCCGCTGCACAAACTGATCGCGGCGCTGGGAGCGGTCTGCCCGGTGACGCTGATTTTCGCCGCGGACCCGGATAGCCACGCCCCGGACGCGGATCTGTACCTGGCCGTCAACCGTTCCATCGGCCGGCTGCGGGATGCGGCCCGGGAAGCCGGGGCGGAAATCGTCTCCCGGCGGATGGAGGAAGAGGGCGCGGCCTCGCGGCCGGGGGATCTGACGCATTTGTGCGATTCTCTTTTTGCCCGAAAGGGAACGGCCTACGCCGGCCCCCGGGAGGGCGTTTCGCTGATTTCCCTGAAGGATCCGGCCAGCGAAGCCGCCTATGTGGCGGGAAAATGCCGGGAACTGGCCATGGCGGGGGCGCGCTGGAACGACATGATGGTGGTGTGCGAGGATTTATCCGGCTACGGCCGCTGCCTGCTGGACGCGTTCAGCGCCTTTGAAATTCCCCTGTTTCTCTCCACCAGCCGGCCCGCCTCCCGGCACCCGTTGGCCGAGGCGGTGCTCAGCGCCCTGCGTCTGATTGAAAAGGGATTTCGCACGGAGGACGCGCTGGCCCTGCTGCGCACGGGATATATTCAATTGGACAACCCCGATTCTCTGGCCAATTATCTGGTGAAATACGAACCCCGGGGCAAGGGCCTGACCCTGGCCTTCGTTCGGGGAGGCGACGAAGCCGCGGCCAACGAGGAAGACCGGAAGGCCCTGATGGAACCGGTATGCCAATTGCGGGAAAATCTGCGAAAGGCGGAAAACCTGCGGGGGCAATTGACGGCGATCTTTGACTATATGCAGGCCATTTCCGCCTACGAGACCTCCCTGGCCCGGCAGGAAAAGCTGACCCAGGCGGGGCTGAACACCCTGGCAGGGGAGGAATCCCAGGTATGGAACCGGATTCTTTCCACCCTGGACCAGACCGCCCTGCTGATGGGGGAAAAGCGGCTGTCCCTGGAAGACCTGTTTGAAACCCTGCGGGAGGGACTGGACGCGGCGGTAATCAAGCCCCTGCCCCAGTCCGGAGACGCGGTGGCGGCCCAGTCCCTGGACGCGGCGGTGTTCCGCAGCGCAAAATACCTGTTCTTCGTGGGGCTCACCGACCGGGTGTACGCGGACATGGACGGGCTGTTCACCGGGCGGCAGACGGAGGAAATGAGCCGGGACGCGAAGAAATACCTCTGCCCGGACGCCACGGAAAAGGCCCTGATGCGCCGGTATTATTTCAAAACGGCGCTGGAAGCCGCCGGGGAACGGGTGGTGTTCACTTATCCCATCTCCGGTCAGGACGGCTCTGCTCAGCGGGGCGCGCCGGTGCTGGGGGAGATTCGCCGGCTGCTGCCCAACCTGCCGGAGGAAGGCGGGCTGGAGCAGCAGGAGAAGGTCGGCGAAATGCTGCTTTCCGCCCCGGGGGCGGCCCTGAAGCAGGCGGGGGGCGCGCTGGACACGGAAATTGGCCGCAGGGCCTTTACCACCATCGCCCAGATGGGGGGCGAAAAGGTGCAGCGGCTGCTGGCGGCCTTTGACCCCGCCCACGCTTCCCAGCAATTGCAGCCGGACACCGCCCGGCAGATTTACGGGGCCCTGAACAGCGCCTCCGTCACCCGGCTGGAGCTGTTTGGAAAATGCCCCTTTGCCCACTTCATGCGATACGCCATTTCTCCCCAGCGCACCGAGCCCTTCCGGCTGACCCCCCGGGACGAGGGCGGCTTTTTCCACGACGCGCTGCGGGCGTTTCTGGCGGGGGCGGGGGAGGAAATGACCCCCCAGGCGGCCCAGGAGCGGATGGACGAAATCAGCGACCTGCTGCTCACCCGCATGGACGGAGAGCGCCGGTTCGACACCGCCGTTTCTCAGGCGGACCGGAAGCGGCTGAAGCGCACGGCCCGTTCCGCCGCGGAGGCGCTGGTGATGCAGTTAAAGGGCACGGGCTTTGCCCCGGTGGAAATGGAACTGGAATTCGGCGGCGCGGACGGCGCGGCGCTGAAATTAAAGGCCCCCGGGGGGGATTGCGCCCTGGAGGGCCGCATCGACCGCATCGACGAATGGAAGGGCCCTCAGGAGGACTTTCTGCGCATCATCGATTACAAGCGGGGGGCCAACGAACTGCGGCTGTGCGAGGCCTATTACGGGCTGCAGCTGCAATTGATCCTCTATCTGGCCGCGGCCATGCGCCGCCGGCAGGACGAGGGCGCGGGGGTGTATTATTTCCGCATCGACGAGGGCATCGTATCCGAACAGAGCACGGACGAATGGGAAGTGGCCCAGCAGCGGCGCAAGCACATGAAGCTTTCCGGGCTGACCATTGACGACAAGGACGTGGTGGCCGCCATGGAGCCCCAGGGCGGGGACGTGATCAACATTCGCGTGAATACCGACGGCAGCATTGCCCGCACGTCGCCGGTGGTGGAAAAAGACGCGCTGGGGCTGGTGATCGACCGCACCATGGAAGTAGCCGCCTCCCACGTGGGCCGCATCCGCGCGGGGGCTGCACGGCCCTCTCCCGCCCGAACCAAGCGCACGAATCCCTGCAAATTCTGCGATCACAAAAACGCCTGTCTCTTCGACGAGGCGCTGCACCCGGAGGACCTCCGGCGGCTGACGGACATGAAGGACGGCGAGGTCGTGGATAAGCTGAAGCAGATGCGAAACGACGACGCGGAGGATTCCGCGTACACAGAAGAAGGGGAATGACCATGGATTTTTCGAAGCTGACGGCATATCTGGACACGCTGGACGCAATGCAGATTTTCGCCCGGGACATGATGATTCAACTGGAGGGAAAAACCGTATACCGGCATTTTTCCGGGGTGCACGACGCTGCGGGCCGGGAGCCTATGGACGGCCGGGAGGTTTACTGGATGTATTCCATGACCAAGCCGTTGACCATCGCCTGCGCCCTGAAGCTGATGGAGGAAGGGAAGCTGGGGTTCACCGACCCGGTATCCAAATATCTGCCCGGGTGGCGGGTGCATCCGGAGGCCACGGTGGAGCATTTGATGAGCATGAAGGGCGGGCTGGATTACGAATTGAAGGCCCCGGAAATTCTCGCCTGCGGGCCCCACGCGGACACGCTGACCATTTCAAACGCCCTGGCGAACCGCCCCCTGAAATTTGTTCCCGGCACGGATTTTCAATACAGCCTGTGTCTGGACGTGCTGGCCGGGGTCATCGAAATAGCCAGCGGCATGAAATTTTCGGAATACATGAGCAAAACGCTGTTTGAGCCCCTGGGCATGGCGGATTCCTCCCTGCACCTGACGGAAAACCAGAAAAGCCGGCTGTGCGCCCAGTATCAGTGGGTGGAGGCGGAGAAAAAATCCGTGCCTCTGGGCAACGACAACATCGATTACAACCTGACCGACGCGTACGAATCCGGCGGCGCGGGGCTGATCTCCACCGCGGAGGACTACATGCGCTTTGTCTCCGCCATGGCCCGGGACGGGGGCGGCATTCTGAAAAAGGAAACCGTGGATTTCTGGAAGGGTTACGTCAACACCGGCAAGGCCGCCGAAACCTTCGACCAGATCGGCCGCGTGGGCTACGGATACGGCCTGGGGGTGCGGGTGCTGGTGAAAAAGGGATTTACCCTAAGCCCCCTGGGGGAATTCGGCTGGGACGGGGCGGACGGCTCCTGGAGTTTGATGGACACGGACAACCATCTGGCCATGGTGTTCACCATGCACGTGCGGGGCTGCGGCCCGGCTTATGAAAAGGTGCATCCCACCATCCGCGACCTGGCCTATTCCGCCCTGCGTGAGGCCGGCGCGGTGAAGCCCCTGGAATGAAGCATAAATTTTGAAAAATTTACATTCCGTGGGTTGTAAACAGCGCAGAATATGCCTATAATTTATTATTAGCGCATCCTTGCCCTGTCTCACCAGGCAGGGCCGCAGTCCATAAGGAGGTGAAACATTCGATGAACAAGTACGAAGTCATGTACGTGATCGACCCCACGCTGGAAGACAGCGTGCGCAACGAGCTGATCAGCTATTTCTCCGGTATTGTTGAGAAGAATGCGGGCATGATCGACCGCATCGACGAGTGGGGCAAGCGCCGTCTGGCCTATGCCATCAACTACAAGACCGAGGGCTACTATGTGCTCATGTACATCCAGGGCCCGTCCGAGCTGCCCCGTGAATTGGAGCGCAACTTCAAGATCAACGACAAGGTGCTGCGTTACCTCGTGATCCGTTACGAAGGCGAGCTGCCCGCCAAGCGCGAGCCCCTCAAGCCCTACGTAGCCCGCGAGGCCGCCCCCGCCCAGGCCGCTGAAGAGAAGCCTGCGGAGGTCGCCGCGGAAGCCGTTGAGGCTCCCGCCCAGGCCGAAGCCCCCGTTGACGAGGAGGCTCCCGTATCCGAGGCCGAATAAGGCAGGTGCGGTAAGATGAACAAAGCGATATTGGTCGGAAACCTTACCAAGGATCCTGAAATGCGTACCACTGCATCCGGCGTTTCCTGCGCCACGTTTACCGTGGCTTGCAATCGCAGGTTCGTAAACCAGCAGGGCGTGCGCGAAGCGGATTTTATCAACTGTGTGGCCTGGCGTTCTACGGCGGACTTTATCGGCCGGTATATGACCAAGGGCACGAAGGTCGCGATAGACGGAACCATTCAGACCCGTTCCTATGATGCGCAGGACGGCACGAAGCGTTACGTTACCGAGGTCGTGGTGGATAATATCGAATTCGCAGGTTCCCGCGGTGAAGCACCCCGTCCCCGCGACGAGGCGCCCCTGCCTCCCGTTCCCCCCGCCGGCAACCCCGGCGCAGGCAGCGGCAGCGCACCCGGCGGCTTTACCGAGGTGGAAGACGACGAGCTTCCGTTCTGACGGACGACCCCATTCTTGAGCAAGGAGGAGCAAACAAATGTCTGAAGATAGAGGCGATCGCAGCATGCGCCGTCCTCGTGGCCGCAAGCCGCGCAGGAAGGTCTGCGCTTTCTGCGTGGATAAGGTTCAGCACATTGATTACAAGGACGTGGGCAGGCTCCGCCGCTTCACCAGCGAGCGCGGCAAGATCCTTCCCCGGCGCATGACCGGCACCTGTGCCAAGCATCAGCGCCAGCTGTCTACGGCCATCAAGCGCGCCCGTACCATCGCGCTCATGCCGTACGTTTCCGAATAATCAAAACAAAATCAACCGGCCCGCGGACATGTCCGCGGGCCGGTTTCTTATGCCGCCCATCGGGGCCCATCCCCGGGGCGCTGCGGCGCCCCGGGGATGGGCCCCGATGGGCGGCCGTGGCGCGGCCTTCGGCCGCGCCACCCGGAGTCTCCTATTGGGGCAGATGGGAAAGAATCAGGGCGTGGATGCGCCGGGCAGTTTCCTCCGGGGTAAGCCGGGTTGCGTCTATGGTCTCGATGCCCGACGCGGGGCCCTCTTCCCGCATCCAGCGGTTGAATTCCCCGCTGGCGGCAGCGTGGGCCGGTTCAAAGCCCCGCTTCGCCATGCGCCGGGCCATTTCCTCCTCCGAACAGACCACGCCGATAAAGTGCAGTTCAGAAAAATACCGCTTCCGGGGCCGGGCCTGAATCTGTTCCGGGGTGACGCAGCCGCACAGCACCGCGCTTTTCCCGTACTGGCTCACATTGGCCGCCAGCCGCAGCCAGGTATCCCGGAAATCCGCGTAGCCGTCCTGGGGCGTGTTGAAAAAATCCCGCCAGAGAATGTCGCATTCCAGGGTGACATATTCCTTCCGGGTATCAAACAGAATCCGGGCCGCGGTGGATTTGCCCACGCCGCTGGCCCCCGTGAGAAAAAACTGGGGTCTTTGAACAAAGGGCGCGGCGTTTCCGCAGGCAGGGCAGCGGATTTTCCCCTGTTCCACCAGCATCCCGTCGGAGTACTTTCCGCAGGCAGGACATATTTCAAACATGCAAGCGCGCAATCCTTTCCTGAAAATTCGGCGACAGCCCAGGGGCCCTTGGGAAAATTCCCAAGGGCCCCCTTCATTTTTCATGCTTTCTTTTTCATTCGCAGACGGTCTCCAGCCACTTAGCGGTTTCGGGCATCAGGCCCAGATCCCACAGCATGGAGCAGGAGAGGTACTTGTCGCGAATATCCCGGGCGCAG
>CACXHB010000036.1 GCA_902767315.1 uncultured Eubacteriales bacterium | reverse complement strand
GCCCACCGTACATGCCGCTGGGCACGATTGAAATTCGAGAGGGCTTTGGCCCTCTCGAGCTCTCCAAGGGTTTTTCGACAGTCTGGGGGCGGAGGAAAAATTCCTCCGCCCCGATTTTTTATATGGATCATTCGTCCTCTTCCGGATAGAGGGTGAAGCTGAGGCTGACGAAAGCCTTGCTGCGGGTGGCCTTCTGGTCCACGCCCTCGTTTTCATAGGGCACCACCATTTCGCAGCCGATGACGTTAACGCCGCCGTTGGCCGCCTTCACCGTGGCCATGCCGTTTTCGTCGGTCTTGATCATTTCCGTATGATGATTGATAACGTCGGGAATGATGTCCACATTCGCCATGGGTTCGCCGTTATGCAGAAGCTGCACGGTGAATTCCTCGCCGATTTCCAGCTTGGTGGGGTCGACGGAGGGCACGAACTGGTACAGCAGGCCTTCGATGGGCTGCACCCGGTCCACATTGCCCAGGTAATTAATGCTGTATTTAATGGCATGGGTACCGATAGTCGCGCCCTCTACCTCGTCCATGGGCTTGGGCACCCAGGTCCCCTCGGGAGTGTTGCTCCAGAAGCCGTAATCCAGGCACACATATGCCACCGCCAGATTTTCCGCGGGTTCGATGTACAGATAATCTTCGCCGTTGATGGGTTCCACGGCCACGTCGGCATAGGCCGCGTCGTAGCCCTTCATTTCCAGCAGACCGTTGGGGTCATAAGCATTGTCCTTCCAGCCTTCGCCGCAAACCAGCTGAATCCGATCCGAACGGCGGGCAAACCACACGCCGTGAGCCATCGCCCCCGTGGGCAGCGCCATCATCGCCAGCATCACCGCCAGCACCAGAGCCAATCCCCTGATTTTTTTCATATGTTTTCTCTCGCTTTCCGGCAAAACGCCTCCAGATAAATTTGGAATTACGGTTAAATATATCTAACCAGCAGGCAGTCCTCTCCCCCATTCACGACGGGGTTCGTGAAGGAAGCCGCTTTCCCCGATGGGCCGCTTCCCCGGGATCATGGCTGTTTGCTTGGTTAAATTTCTCTAACCGAAGCAATCTTAGCATATTACTCCCAGGATTGTCAATTAAGAAAACGTTAATTTCATGGCATTTGCGCTGCGCGGCGATGGTTTGGCATTTTAAATGTTTACATGCGAAACATTGCACGGAAAAAACGGCTGTGATAGAATAGGAAAGAAATGTTAGCGAGCAAAATAAAAATTACAGGGAGGTTTGTGCGTGCTCTCCAAAATCAAGGGACTCTTCGGCGCTCAGGACATGACCATCGGCAAGCCCATGAGCAACATTGCCAAATTCGCCATTCCGCTTCTGCTGGGCAACCTGGCGCAGCAGCTGTATTCCACGGTGGACTCCATCGTGGTGGGCAAATACTGTTCCGTGGCGAAAAACGGCTACAACGGCGTGGACGCGCTGAGCGCCATCGGCGTATCCAATCCCATCATCAACCTGCTGCTGGTTCTGTTTATCGCCATTTCCACCGGCGCGGGCATTCTGGTGGCCCAGTATTTCGGGGCCAAGGACAAGCAGCGGCTTTCTCACTGCGTCGGCACCTCCATCACGCTGATTTTCGTCACCTCCGTGGTGATTACCATTATCGGCGTGCCCCTGTCCGGGCCGCTTCTGAAGCTGATTTCCACCCCGGAGGTGTATTACGCCCCGGCCAAGGAATATTTGCAGATCATCTTCCTGGGCATCATCGGCGGCGGTTTTTACAACATCATTTCCGGTATTCTCCGGGGCCTGGGGGATTCCTTCTATCCCCTGATCTTCCTGGTGGTGGCCGCGGTATCGAACATCTTCCTTGACATCTGGTTTGTGGCCGGCCTGAACATGGGCGTGGGCGGCGCGGCCTGGGCCACGATTCTTTCTCAGGCCGTCTCCGCGGTGCTGTGCCTGGTGCGGCTGTTCCGCATGAAGGACATCATCACCGTGAACCGCCAGTCCCTGAAGCCCAACGGACACATGGGGCTGCAGGTGCTGAAATTGGGCCTGCCCTCGGGCATTACCCAGGGGGTATTCTCCCTGGCCATGGTGTTCGTGCAGGCGCTGACCAACCAGATGGACTACGTGGTAAACGGCGCGATCTTCAACTTTGTGCCCGCCATTTCCGTGGCGGTGATGCGCGTGGACGGCTTCGCCATGATGCCCAACTTCACCTTCGGCCTGGCCATTTCCACTTACATCGGCCAGAACATCGGCGCGCGGCGGATGGACCGGATCAAGCCCGGCGAAAAGGCCGCTTTGCAGCTTTCCCTCATCTGCTCGGTGGTGCTGGTGCTGCTTTTGCTGCTGTTCGGCCGTAACCTGATCGAGCTGTTCATCAGCCGGGACAACACCGAAGCGGCGGTTTACGACATGGTGGTAGGCCAGGGCGGCCGGGCGCTGCGGATTCTGGCGGCGGGATACATCGCCATGGCCGTTTCTCAGGTATACGGCGGTATTCTCCGTGCGGCGGGCGACACCATGTCCACCATGTACATCTCACTTTTCACCACGGTGATTCTGCGCGTGCCCGTGGCCTATCTGCTGGCGCACCTCACCCGGTCGGACGTGTGGCCCAAGGGACACCCGGACGCGCTGTTTATCTCCCTGCTGATCAGCTGGGTGATGGGCGCGGTGCTGACCTACGCCCGGTATCGTCAGGGCAAGTGGAAGGAAATCGACATTCTGAATCAGTAAAGCGCCAAAAGGCCGCCGGGAACGGACGATGCGTCCCCCGGCGGCTTTATTTTTCGGACGCCGCCTGACGCTCCAGCCAGGGCAGCAGGTCAGGATCCTCCGTCGTCAGCTGACCGGAATCGAAAGCCTGGGGATAACGAAAATAGTGCATGCCGTACTGGTCGAAATATACCTGAAGGACACCGCGTTCGCAGCCCAGCACCTGCCCCGGGCCGAAGCGCCGATGGGTTACTGCAAACGCCGTTTTTTCCGTCTTTTCCATTGAAGCCTCCTATTGAGAGAAATTCATCTCTTCCAAAATAGCACAAAAAACCGCCCCGGGGAAACGCCGGAGCGGTTTTTCTCAAAAGAAGCGCATGGAAAATTGTGCGAAGTGCGCAGGCGGAATTACAGCCGCGTTTCGAACAGTCCGTCCCGGCTGCACAGGGCCAGCAGGCGGCCGTGGCCCCGCAGGGGGAGTTCCGCCCGGGCCTCCCATTCGGGATATTGCCGGAACAGCAGGCACTTTTCCCCGGAGACGAAGGCGAGCATCAGGAGATGATGTTCCTTGTCCATGGGGTGATCCAGCGTCACCTGCCGCGCGCCGTCCCGGACTTCTATATGAAAAGCGTGGGCCGCGTCCGGGGCCTGAGGCGCAAGGGGTTCGAGAATGCGGCCGCAGCAGGAATGCTTCATTTCCGGAACGGAGAAGCCCACCGCGCCGCAATGGGGACAAAAATAGCACTTGAGATTTTTCATATTTCCTCCCTGAGGCGGGTTTTCCCGCAGATCGCCCCGGAGCAGCTCCTCCGCCCCCGCCCCCAGAAGGCGGGCCAGTTCCGGCAAAAGCCCCGGATCCGGCAGGCCGCGGCCGCATTCCCACTTGGAAACGGTGCGGTCGGAAAGGTGCAGCAGATTGGCCAGGGCCAGCTGGGTCAGCCCCTTTTCCCGGCGCAGACGGCGGATGATTTCGCCCGTGGTATCCATAAAATCGCCTCCCGCGCAGAGAAGCGCGCATATTTCGCCCCGGCGCAGCCAACGCATCGCACAGGAACGGAAGCTGTTACAATATCGTCTTATTTTTGTACCGGGAATTTTCTGGCGGTTCCATGGAAAATAGGCTATCATAAATAGGAAAAATCATGTCGTCAAGGAGGTGGGCCCATGGCCGCACAACCCCCGCGCAGAAAACCGGCGCAAAAGCAGCAGGCGGGTCGTCATAACGATTTGGCCATTATCGCCCTGATCGGCGCAGTGGCCATCGTGCTGGCGTTTGTATATCAGTCCTTCCACACCGACGGCTTTTCCCTTTCCACAAAAAAGAACAAGGACGGGGAAACGGCCGCCGTAACCGAAATCTATGGCGCGGACGCGATTCGCATCAACGAAGTGATGTCCGCCAACGATTCGGCTTATTACACCCAGACGGGCAAGGCCGTGGACTGGGTGGAGGTGACCAACACCTCCGCTTCCAGCGTGAATCTGGCGGGCTACACCCTGGCCAAATCCGCCGCGGACGCCAAGCGATTCACCTTTCCGGAAATGACCCTGTCTCCCGGGGAATGCTGCGTGGTTTTCTGCGACAAGAAAAATGCCGCTGCCGCCGGGTACGAATTCCACGCGCCCTTCTCCCTGAGCCGGGCGGGGGACACGCTGATGCTGTTTAACCCCGCGGGCACGGCGGTGGACAGCGTGAACATTCCCGAAATGGAGAACAACGCCTCCTATATCCGGGTGGACGCGAATTCCTGGGAGGTCACTTCCGACTACACCCCGGGGCTGGCCAACACCAGGGAAAACCACGCCTCCTTCCGGGACGTGTTGCTGGAAAGCCCGGTGGAAATTTCCGAGATCATGGCCAAGAACACCTCTTACGCCCCGGACGCGGAGGGACAGTATCACGATTACATCGAACTGCACAACACCTCCTCTCAGGAAGTGGACATCTCCGGATGGCACCTGAGCGACAACCGCAACGAGGTGATGAAATGGGCCTTCCCGGAGGGCACGGTGATTCCCGCGGGAGGATATCTCCTGATTTACGCCTCGGGCCTTACCCGCACGGGAGAGATGCACGCCTCCTTCAAGCTTTCCACCGAAGGGGAGCAGGTGGTGCTTTCCAACGAAAACGGGCAGCTGCTGGATCTGGTGGAATATCCGCTTCTGACGGCGGATCAGGCCTATTCCAAGGACGCGGACGGCCAATTCAAAACCACCCTGGCGCCAACCCCCGGCATGGCCAATACTACCGAAAGCGCCGCGCTGATCTCCGATCAGTTCGCGGCGCAAAATGGTATGGGGGTTTACATTATGGAGGTGGCCGCCTCCACCAACCAGCAAAAATACGACTGGGTGGAATTATACAACGCCTCTTCTCAGGAAGTGGACCTGTCCGGCTGCGGCATTTCGGACAATACCGGCAAGCCCCGGAAATATCGATTTCCCCAGGGTACGGTAATTCCCGCGGGGGGCTATCTGGGTATCTTTTTTTCTGGGCTGGACCAGATCGAGGGTTCGGTTCTGAACGTGCCCTTCCGGCTGAGCGCCGACGGAGGATACACCCTGTGTCTTTCCACGCCGGAGGGCGCGCTGTTTGACCGGATGTTTGTTCCCCAGCAGTATTCCAACATTTCCTACGGGCGGCTGCCGGGGCGCTACGGCCGGTGCTATTATTTCACCACGTCCACGCCGCTGGCGGAAAACGTGGGCCCCTATTACGACCGGAAGGCCGCTCCGGCGGTATGTTCCGTGCCCGGGGGCGTGTATGAAAACGGTCAGGTGCTGACGGTGACCCTTTCCGCTCAGGCGGGAGACCGCATCTATTATACCACCGACTGCACCGTGCCCACGGAAAATTCCACCCTGTACACCGGGCCCATCACCATTTCCTCCACCACCATCCTGCGCACCCGGGTGTATTCGGATTCCGCCCTGGAATCCTACGTGGCCGGGGAATCGTTCCTGTTCGGCATTTCCCACACGGTGCGGGTGGTTTCTCTGGTCAGCGACCCGGACGGCCTGTTCAGCGATGAGAACGGCATCATGGTCAAGGGCCCCAACGCCTACGCGGAATATCCCTACGGCGCCATGGGCCGGGGCGCGAATTTCTGGATGGACTGGGAACGGGAGGCTCACGTGGAGATGTTCGACACCGACGGCTCCACCATGTTTTCTCAGGAATGCGGCGTGAAGCTGCAGGGCCAGTACAGCCGGGCGGAAAACCAGAAGGCCTTCAAAATCTACGCCCGAAACCAGTACAGCGGCGACAACCGCTTCCGCGCCTCCATCTTCTCCAAGCGGGATTACACGGACTACAAGTCCTTCATCCTGCGGGCCTCCAGCCAGGACAGCCAGAAAACCCGCATGCGGGATTCCATTCTCACCTCCCTGGCGGAGGGCACCAGCGTGTTTTATCAGGAGACGGAATTGTGTGTGGTGTATCTCAACGGCGAATACTGGGGACAGTACAACATTCGCGAGCACATTAACGCCGTTTCCATCTGCAAATTCGAGGGTTGGGAGGGCCAGGAGGACGACATCGACCTGGTAAAGGCCAACACCAACGTGTTCCGGGGCTCCAACGAGAGCTTCGAGGAATTGCTGACGTGGATCAAAAACAACGACACCTCCACCGACGCGGCCTACGATTACATCGACCAGCGCATCGACATTCGCAATTACATCGAATACATGGCCATCGAAATCTTCACCGGCAACACGGATACCCTGAACGTGAAGCGTTATCGCAACGCCAACGCCGACGGGAAATGGAGATGGGTGCTGTACGATCTGGACTGGGCCTTTGAAACCGACACCGATTCCATCCGACGCTGGATCACCCCCGGCGGCATGGGCAACATGAAGCGCACGGACAACACGCTGTTCATCGGCTGCATGAAAAACCCCCGGTTCCGGGACGAATTTCTCACCTATTTTGGCGAGCAGCTGGCCACCACCTTCTCCACCCAGAACATTTATGACAAGGTGATGGCCCGGCACGCGCTGCTGGAGCCGGAACTGGAAAAGAATGCCGAAAGATGGGACATTCCCGTTTCCAAGTATACCTCCGCGGTGAAGTACTTCCTGAAATACGCCCTGGAGCGGCCCACGAAGCTTTTGGGATACTTCCAGGGCGCGCTGAACCTTTCCGAGGCGGACATGCAGAAATACTTCGGCGCGGCGTATGAGGAAATTCAGCGGTTCAACAATTCGGACGTGAGGAAAGGAGCGGGGGCATAATGGCAAAGGAAAAACGGCAGGCGCTTCCCGCCCGGCACGAATTGAAGTATTTCATCAACGCCGCGGAGGTGCAGGCCCTGCGGATGCGGCTGTTTCCGGTGATGGAAATGGACAGCCATTGCAAAAACGGGCCCTACGCCATTCGCTCATTGTACTTTGACGACATATACGACACCGCCTGGTACGAAAAGGACAGCGGCGTGATGAACCGGGACAAGTACCGCATTCGCATTTACCGATATTCCGATGCGGAAATCTTTCTGGAGCGGAAGCGGAAAATGGGCGACCTGATTCAGAAATCCTCCGTGCGCATTACCCGGCGGCTGGCGGACCGGCTGATCGCCGGGGATCCCCGGGGACTGCAGAACGCGGAAAATCCCCTTTTGCAGGACGTATTCGTACTGATGCGCACGCGGCTGCTGCGGCCGAAGGTGATTGTGGATTACATGCGGGAGGCCTACGTCTCCCCGGTGGAGGACGTGCGCATTACCCTGGACATGCGCCTACGCTCGGGGCTCTCCAGCGTAGACATCTTTAACCCCGATATTCCCACGGTGAACCCTCACGACCGGGATCTGGAAATTCTGGAAGTGAAGTTCAACAACTACCTGCCCGCCCACATCAACCGATTGCTGGACGGCCTGGACGTGGAGCGCAGCGCCATTTCCAAATACATGCTCTGTCGAAAATTCGAATCCATTCGCTGAGAAAAATACAGGAGGGACTTTCCATGAACAAAAGCGCCATTTCCAATCTCTTCAGCTCCCAGACCATTACCCCCGCTTCCTGGCTGACCATCGTGTTTTCCCTGGTGCTGGCCTTTGCGGTGGGTCTGTTCATCGCCTTTGTCTACCGGAAAAACTATCGCGGCGTGATGTATTCCAACAACTTCGTGCTCACGCTGGTGATGATGACGCTGATTACCTGCCCGGTGGTGATGTGCATTAAGGAATCCATCCAGCTTTCCATGGGCATGGTGGGCGCACTGTCCATCGTCCGGTTCCGTACCGCCGTGAAGGAGCCCCTGGACACGGCTTACATGTTCTGGGCGCTGACCATGGGCATTCTGCTGGGCGCGGGCCAGTTCTTCCTCACCGCCGTCACCGTGGTGGGCATCGCGATTCTGCTGACGGTGCTGGTGCGGATTCAGTCCGGCAAGCTGAACAGCTATCTGCTGGTGGTGCGCATGGCCGACGGTTCCGAAAAGGCCGTGGCTCAGGCGGTAAATGGCCTGAAGTTCAGCCGGCTGAAGTCCAAAACCATCTCCGCCGCGGGCGTGGAAGCCACCTACGAAATCCGCGTGGAGAAGCACGACGCATTCCTGAACAAGGTCAACGCCATTCCCGGCGTGCAGGACGCGGCGCTGGTGGCCTACACCGGCGAAAGCGTCTGACCAATAAAAAAACGGGACGGAACCTTCTGACGTAAGGTTTCGTCCCGTTTCTATTTGGGATTGGAGCGTGCTCCGCCGGTCAATAGCCGTTCTGCTCCGCGCCGTAGACGGCCTGTTCATGGGTGAAGCCTTCATATTCCAGCTGCTCAATGAGCCCGCTTCGGGAAAAGGAGGTGAAGCTCAGGTAGCTGGCGGCCTTTTTGTCGGCCTGCTCCATCCAGTTTGCCCCGCACAGGGAGACCCCGTAGACGGCCTGTTCGTGGGTAAAGCCCTCGTATTCCAATTGCTCGACGAGGCCGCTTTCGGAAAAGGCAGAAACCTCCAGATAATTTACCGCCGATTTCCGGGCCTGATCCATCCAGTCCGCGCCGCACCGGTCCGCGGCGTATTCCGCCTCCTGAGTGGTATAGCCCTCGTATTCCAGCTGATCGATAAGTCCCGTGCGGGAAAAGGCGGTGAAGGACAGATATCGGTTGGCCGAATCCAGGGCGTTTTGTTCCCCGGTGGTGGGGGTACGGCCGCCGGAGGGCTTGCCGTCGGAGGACTTGGCGGGCAATTTGCCGGTTTCGGCAGCGGAGGATACGCCATCCGTGGTGAGATAGAAGCTGAGCATGGATTCCGATTCCATCCGCGTGACCACGCATCGATCGCCGGCAATGCTTTCGCCCTCATCGGGGGAAGCGTAAATCCATGCCTTAATGGCGTTGATTTCGTCCACGTCCATCTCCAGCAAAACGCCGGCGTAAACGACGATGGGATACAGCATGCCGGAGGCCAGCTCCATGTCGTCGGTGGTGCAGAAGAGCATCAGCTGGGAAAAGGGATTTTCCGAATCCTCGCCTACGAAGGAGACGTAAATACCCACGCCCGCAAGGCTTTGGGAGCCGGTATAGGTGGGAATGCCGGTTTCTTCGGTGACGGCGGCGCTGTATTCCAATTGAAAATAGGGCAAAAAGTCGTCGTGCCGTTCCGGATAGACCGTCTCCAGCAGATTGGGCAGCAGGATGTTATACAGGTCGATGGCGTCGTCCGCAGCCTGGCGCATGCCCTCCGCCAGGGCGCAGCAGGACCCCGTCAGCAGCGCCAGCGCCAGCAGCGCCGCAAAAAATTTCTTCATGGAAACCCCTCCCGCTTTGGTAGTTTGTCTCCTAATTTTAACACGCCGCCCTTTGGCCGTCAATAGAAGACAGGCACGGCCATTTGAAGGGCGCACCAAAATTTTACCTGAATTCTACCGGGGTGTTTGCGGAAAAGGGGGTGGATTTTGGGGTGCGGCGCTGGCATAATAGATGGGAACGTTTTTTATGGAGGGTCGTCCATGAAGCTGACCTATAAGCACACCAAATACGCCGCCTATACCGGCTACATCACCCAGGCCATCGTCAATAACCTGCCGGCGCTGCTGTTTGCCATGTTCAACACGAAATTCGGCATTCCGCTGGAGAAAATCGGCCTTCTGGTGTCCATCAATTTCGGCGTGCAGATTCTGGTGGATTTTCTCTCAGTGAAGTTCATTGACCGCATCGGCTACCGGGTGGGCGTGGTGGGTGCGCACATTTTCGCGGTGGCAGGGCTTCTGAGCCTGGGCATTCTGCCCCGGGTCATGGGAGATACTTACGCCGCGCTGCTGATTGCCGTGGTGCTCAGCGCCATCGGCGGGGGCCTGACGGAGGTGCTCATCAGCCCCATCGTGGAATCCCTGCCCGGGGATGAAAAGGCCGGGGCCATGAGCCTGCTGCATTCCTTCTATTGCTGGGGGCATGTGGGCGTGGTACTGCTTTCCACCCTGTATTTCGCCGCGGCGGGCATGGAGAACTGGTTCTATCTGCCCATTGCCTGGGCGGTAGTGCCGTTTTTCAATATTTTCTTTTTCTCCCAGGTGCCCCTGCGGGTGCTGGTGGAGGAAGAGAACCGGGTGCCCGTATCCCGGCTGTTTTCCAGCCGCCTTTTCTGGATTCTCATGGCGCTGATGGTCTGCGCCGGGGCTTCGGAACAGGCCATGAGCCAGTGGACCAGCCTGTTTGCGGAACAGGGCCTGGGGGTGACCAAGGCCATGGGCGATCTGCTGGGGCCCTGCATGTTCGCGGCGCTGATGGGGCTTTCCCGGCTGCTGTACGGCCTGTTCGGCGCGAAGCTGAATATCCGCAAGGGGCTTCTGTTCAGCAGCGCCCTGTGCATCGGCGCGTACCTGCTGGCGGTGTTCGCGCCTCATCCGGTGCTCTCCCTGGCGGGCTGCGGCCTGTGCGGCTTCTCCGTGGGCCTCATGTGGCCGGGCACCTTCTCTCTGGCGGCGGGAGAATACGCCGCCGGCGGCACGGCCATGTTCGCCCTGCTTGCCCTGGCGGGAGACGTGGGCTGCGGCGCGGGCCCGGGACTGGTGGGCTGGATCTCCGGCTGGCTGGAGAAATCCATGAGCCAGATCAGCGCCCTGAAAACCGGCATCGGCGTGGCCATCTGCTTTCCACTGCTGATGCTGCTGGGCATCCTGCTTCTGCGGAAAAGCTCCCGGCATTAATCTGCATCCCAAAAATAAGGCCTTCCCCCGGCAATGCGGCGGGAAGGCCTTGTTTTTATGGAAATCAAATGCTGTGCTTCACCCGGTCGCGCTCCTCGGCGGCCTTGGCGTCGTTGAAGCGATCCAGGGTGCCCACCAGATACCCGGTGATGCGGCGAATCCGCTCGAAGGGCTTGCGGCCCAGGTTGGTATGCACGTCCGCAAATTCTCCATCAAAGGAGATGTCCATGGACACCGGCGTTACGCCGTATTTTTCCTCGGCCCATTTCACATAGGCCTGCTTTTCCGCGTCGGTCAAGGTACCGTTGTGTACCGTAAATTCCACCATATTGTGGTCACCTCCTGATTTATGGCACAATATCTTGTGTTTCTGTCTTTTATTATACCACGCAATGGCCCCAGTGAAACCTCTCTTTCAAAAATTTACGAATCTGTCTTATTCGGGGGACTCCGCCTCCAGTTTTTCCACCAACGCCCGAATGCGTTCCCGGGCCTGGGATTGCAAAAGGAAATCCTCCTTTTTATCCCGGGGCGTGTCGCCCATGATGGAGACAAACTGGCTCACCTTCAGCCCCAGCGCGTCCTGCATGTCCCTGTCGGAACCCCGGGGGGACACCAGATAATAGCACAGCAGGGAATCCTGCTGGCCGATGCGGTGGGCCCGGTCCTCCGCCTGAGAGTGCACCGCCGGGGACCAGTCCAGTTCCCCGAACACCACGCAGGAGGCCCTTTGCAGATTCAGCCCGCTGGCCGAGCGCAGGGAGAGGCACAGAAGATTCGTTTCCCCCGCCATAAAGGCCCGGGCGGCCTCGTCCTTCTGCCGGTCGGTTTCCCGGCCGGTGATGAACCCGGGGCGATAGCCCTTCAGTTCCCGCCGGTAAATGTCCATCACCGCGTGGTGGTGGGCCATCAACAATACCTTTTCCCCGCCCTCCAGCAGCGCCCGCACGAATTCCGCCACATAGGGCGCCTTGGCCACTCCCGTGGCCTGACGCTGGCGCTGACAGATGTCGTCCTCAATCAGCGCCCGCCGAGCGGGGTCGTCCGTGGCCCGAAGCAGCCGCAGCTTTTCCGCCACCGGCAGCATCAGTTCCCGATAGACCTTGTCGTCCCAGTCGATTTCCTGCACCAGCCGCCGCTTGGGCTGCAATTGGGTCAGCACGTCGCTTTTCACCCGCCGAAGCATCAGCCCCTCCCGGCGCAGGTGTTCCCCCAGCAGTTCCGGCTTGACCACAATATCCGAACGGTAGCCGTAGCACCATTCCCGGGTGAAGGACTCCCAATCCCCCAGGAAGTGAAAATCCAGAATATTCACCACGTTCCAGATTTCTCCGCCGTGGTTGTAAATGGGCGTTCCGGAAAGGCCGATGACGTTTTCGCAGGCCTCGGAAAGCAGGGAGGCGGCGGAATACTTATTGCTGCCGTTGCGGCGCAGCTCCTGCATTTCGTCGAAGATCACCGTTTTCAGCCCCAGTTTGGGCAAAACGTCCTTCCAGCCCCGGAGCAGCAGATAATGGGCGATGTAAATATCCGCCGGGGGCAGTTCGTAAGGGGTCAGCCCCTTTATCACATGCACCCGGATATGTTCCGGCAAAAACCGGCCGATTTCCCGCTGCCAGTTCCGCACCAGGTGGGGCGGCACCACCAGAATGGCGGGATAGGCCGCCGTCACCGCCAGAAAGGCCAGGGCCTGCACGGTTTTGCCCAGGCCCATTTCGTCTGCCAGCAGGCAGCGCCGGGCCCCCAGCAGAAAGGCGAGTCCCTGCTGTTGATAGGGCAGCAGTTCCCCCCGGAAAGAGCCCTCCGGCGGCACGCAGGTTTCCGGGGCGTTCAGGGCCCTTTCCCGCCGCCGGGCGTATTCCCGGGCGTCCTCCAGGGCCTGTTCCCACCGGTCCCGATCCCGTTCCGCAATATTCAAAGGATAGCGCAGCATCAGCCAGTTCAGTTCTCCCACAATCCGCCGGTGGGCAGTGAACCGGGCCTCCCCCCGGCCGTGACCGTCGCAGCCGGGAAACAGCCGCTTGGCCAGTTCCGTGACGCAGGGCTCCCCCTTGATGGTCCAGCACCGGGCCTTTCGGTTGTAGGAAAGGGTGCCGTAGACATGCTGTTCCACCGGTACGTCCCGCAGATACGCCGGATATTCGCTCACGGCAGCGCCACCCCCCAATTCTGATTCAGGCACACCCAGTGCACCGGCTTTCCATTGGCTTTCCCGGGCAGTTTCACCCGTCCCTGGGTCACCACGATGATTTCCGCCACTTCGTCAAAGGCCAGGTACCGCCCGATCTGCCGGGCCAGTCGGGCCCCGTCGGGCCGGCCTTTTTTTACCTCAATGGCGATTTTCCCGCAGAGAAAATCCACCCGGCACCGGGGCCCCAGCCGGGCCTCGTGCTGCGCGGAAACGCCCCCGGCGGCCAGAGCCCGGGCCACGGCGGCGTGGATGTCGTATTCCCCCGGCTGGGCGGGCATGCGCACCGTAGCCAGCGCGGCCAAAATTTCGTCAGTGTGCGTCGGTTTCATGCCCTTTATTGTAGCACAAACCGGCCCTTCTGGCAAACCGGGTCTATTTTTCCCGGACGGTTCATAGGCTTTTTTCGGGAGGTGGCGCGAATGAAAAAACGCCGGAGAGGCGCCCTGAGCATGCTGCTGCGGGGCCTGTTTTTCGCAATCGGCATCACCCTTCTGGGCATGGTGCTCATGGCCGGGGCCATTGTGCTGCTGGGCATGTCCGACGGGCTGATTCGCCTGTGCAATCAGCTTCTGAAAGCCCTGGCGGTGGGGCTGGGGGTGTTTTGGGCCATGGGCCGCGGGGGTGAAAAGGGGCTGGCCACCGGAGCCGCCGTGGGCACGGGATACGCCCTGGCGGGATACTGCCTTTGCCTGGTTTTGGGCGGAGGCGCCTTCGATCTGGGGCAGATGCTGGGGGAAATGCTGCTGTGCGCCGCCGTAGGCGCTGCCACGGGGGTGGCCTGTTCCAACCTGCGGGCCCTGCGCCGGGCCTGAATGGGAAAAATTTGGCAAAAATGAGACCAATCTTTACGGCAATTCGCCAAAAAACATATGTTATTGCATATGCCGTTGCAATATGCCCGTAAATGCGATACAATAAAGTATACTGATAGGCTGATGCTACGTATCGTACGGAGAGGGGATACTGCGGTGAAAAAACGGTTTGCGCATTTCGTCACGGCGCTGCTTCTGGCGGCGGTTGTCATGACCGTCTGCATGGGCGCGGCCCAGGCCCTCAACGCCAGCGTGGTGATGAAGGTTTCCCGCACGGCTCAGGATTCTGTGATCAACGCCGGCGAGGATCTCACCATCGACGTGGCCCTGGAAGGCGTGTCCCCCGAAACCTATCGCTGGTATTTTAACGACGCGCCCATTGCCGGCGCGGATCAGCGGACCTACACCCTGTTCTCTGCCCAGCCCGAGGACGCGGGCCTTTACCGGGTGGAAGCCTTTGACGAGGCGGGCAAGATGCTGGTCAGCATGGAATTTACCGTGCGGGTGGTGGAAAAGGCGCTGCCCAAGGCCGGCGACGACACCCTGAGCATCGCCCCGGTGGCGGGCGTGATGGGCCTTGCGGCCGCGGGCATGACCACGGCGCTGGTGCGCCGCAAGCGGCGCGCCGCCTGAAATCCCTGCGTATTCTCGTGACCGGCAAAACGGTCACGTTTTTTATGAAAAGAACCCACTAACATACCAGAAATCCGGGAGGAACACAAAATTGGCTTTTGAATTCGAATTGCTTCACGTAGACAGCAAAACCGGCGCTCGCCGGGGCCGGCTGCATACGCCCCACGGCGTGATCGAGACCCCCGTCTTCATGCCCGTGGGCACCCAGGCCAGCGTGAAAACCATGACCTCCGACGAGCTGAAGGACTGCCACGCGGAGATCATTCTTTCCAATACCTACCATCTGCACCTGCGTCCCGGCGAGGATCTCATCGCCGAGGCGGGAGATCTGCATTCCTTCATGAACTGGGATCGGCCCATCCTCACCGATTCCGGCGGATTCCAGGTGTTTTCCCTGGCGGAATTGCGCAAGGTCACCGAGGACGGCGTGGAATTCCGTTCCCATCTGGATGGCAGCAAGCACTTCTTCGCCCCGGAAACCTCCATCGGCATTCAGGAAAAGCTGGGCAGCGACATCATCATGCAGTTTGACGAATGCTCGCCCTATCCCTGCGATCACGCCCGGGCCAAGGCCGCCCTGGGCCGCACCCTGCGCTGGCTGGATCGCTGCATGAAGGCCAAAACCCGGGACGATCAGGCCCTGTTCGGCATCGTTCAGGGGGCGTTTTACAAGGATCTGCGCATCGAATCCGCCCGGCAGCTGGCGCAGCTGGATCTGCCCGGCTACGGCATCGGCGGCCTTTCCGTGGGCGAGCCCAAGGAGATCATGTACGAAATGCTGGACGAGATTCGGCCCTACATGCCGGAAAACAAGCCCCGCTATCTCATGGGCGTAGGTTCCCCCGATTGTCTGGTGGAGGGCGTGCTCCGGGGCGTGGACATGTTCGATTGCGTGCTGGCCACCCGTGTGGCCCGCAACGGCACCGTCTTTACCCGAGACGGCCGTCTGGTGGTGCGCAACGCCAAATACGCCCACGATTTCACCCCCCTGGAGGCGGATTGCGACTGCTACGCCTGCAAAAATTACACCCGGGGCTATATCCGCCATCTGCTGAAGGCTCAGGAGATTCTGCCCCTGCGGCTGAACAGCATCCACAACATCCGCTTTTTGACCAGGCTCATGGAGGACATGCGCGCCGCCATTGAACAGGACCTGTTTGCCGACTGGTGCGAGGAATTCTTCGCCCGGGCGGGCCGGGGCAACTGGTAAGGAAGCGCCTGCTCCGGCCGGCAGAAAAATGTTTACAATTTACCGGAGAATTTTTCTCTGTGAACATTGTTTTTGCCGCCGCGTTCGGTTATAATAAGAAAAGTATACGAATCAATGCTTTAGAAAAGGGGTTTGAAAATGAACCAGTACTTCATGAACGAGATGCTCAGCGTTGCCTACGCGGAAGAAGCCGCCACGGATACTACCACCACTACGACCACCGGCACCGTGGACAGCACCGACACCGCCAATCAGGCCGTCAACACCACTTCCAGCACCATCTCCACCATCGTTATCATGGTCATCATGGTGGCTGTGTTCTATTTCCTGCTCATCCGTCCCCAGCGCAAAAAGGATAAAGCTGTAAAGAACATGCTCAATTCCCTGAAGGTGGGCGACCGCATCTGCACCATCGGCGGCATTTACGGCACCATCACCGCCATGAAGGACGACACCATCACCCTGGCCATGGGTGGCCAGCAGAACCCCGTGGTCATCGCCCGCTGGGCCATCCGCAGCGTGGAAGACGCCCCCGCGGAAAACGACCAGGAGCTGTCCAACTGATCCGGTTTTCACCGAAAAAGAAACCCCGTTCCGTTTTTGGAACGGGGTTTTTCTGCGCCCTTATTGCGCGTTCAGGGTTTTGGTCCAGGCCACGATCTGGTCTCCAAAGAAGAAGAACGCCAGGCAGAACAGCACCGCGAATGCGCCCGTCAGAATCAGCGCCGCGGCGGCAAAGGTGCGCTTGGAGCGGTTTTTGCCAAAAATACAGAACAGCACCCAGGCAATCACGTTGATTCCCGGCAGCGCAGAGAGCAGCAGCGTGCCCAACCAATTGACGAGGGAAATGCCCTTTTTCCTGGGTTTCGTTTCTTTCTGGCTCATGATGCATCGAGCCTCCTTCCCGGCGATATGTTTTCATCTAACATTATACCTGCTTCGGCCCCTTTCGTAAAGTCGCCGCCGGTGATTTTGAAATGTTGACACAATTTGCCCTTCGGTGTACAATCATGGTAGAGTCCATTCTTGAAAAGGAGCAACCCCCCATGAACGCCATTACGTATGAAATGCTGGAATCCTTCTCCAAGGAGTTCCACGCCCAGGAAAAAAACGAAGTCGCCATGCGCGCCGTGATGAAAAGCGGCCTTTCCGCCGCCGCGGAAAACATGCAGGAACAGATCGACAACCCCATGACCTTCTCCATTGAAATCGAAACCGGCAAGATCACCAACCAGAAGTCCTCCGGCCGGTGCTGGCTGTTCGCCGCACTGAACTGCATGCGTTTCCAGATCATGAAAAACCTGAACCTGGAAACCTTCGAGCTTTCTCAGAATTATCAGATGTTCTGGGACAAGATGGAAAAGGCCAATTATTTTCTGGAGAGCATTCTGGAAACCGCCGACGAGGACGTGTCCTCCCGTCTGGTGAGCCACCTGCTGTCCTCTCCCGAAGGCGACGGCGGCCAGTGGGATATGTACTGCGCCATCGCGGACAAGTACGGCTGCGTGCCCAAGTCCGCCATGCCCGAAACCTTCCAGTCCTCCAACACCGGCATGATGGTGAAGCTCGTCACCCTGAAGCTCCGGGAAGACGCCATGCTGCTGCGGGCCGCCCTGCGGGAAGGCAAGGACGTGCAGGCCATGAAGACCGAGATGCTGGGCGAAATCTATCGCATCCTGGTCACCTGCCTGGGCGAGCCGCCCCGCCGCTTCACCTTCGAATATCGGGACAAGGACAAAAACTTCGGCCGGGACGAGCACATCTCCCCCAAGGAATTCTTCGACAAATACGTGGGCCTGGCCCTGAAGGACTATGTGTCCATCATCAACGCTCCCACCGCCGACAAGCCCTATTATCACACCTTCACCGTGGACTTCCTGGGCAACGTGGCCGGCGGCCGGGCGGTGAAATACCTGAACTTGCCCGCGGACGACCTGCGCGCCCTGGCCATCAAGCAGCTTTCCGACGGCGAGCCCGTGTGGTTCGGCTGCGACGTGGGCCAGATGCTCATGCGGGATTACGGTCTCATGGGCATGCACACCTTCCGTTACGACCAGCTGCTGGGCGTGAACTTCGGCATGGATAAGGCCGACCGGCTGAACTACGGCGAATCCGTCATGACCCACGCCATGGTGTTCCTGGGCGTGAACCTGGTGGACGGCAAGCCCAACCGCTGGAAGGTAGAAAACAGCTGGGGCGACAAGTCCGGCCAGGACGGCTATTACATCATGACCGACGAATGGTTCGGCCAGTACAACTACCAGGTCGTCGTCAACCGCAAGTACCTTACCCCCGAGCAGCAGGAAATGCTGACCCAGGAGCCCATCCACCTGAAGCCCTGGGATCCCATGGGTTCCCTGGCCTGAAAAAGCCAACTCCCATAAATCCGTCCCCGCCCAGCGGAAATTCGCAAAGGCCAGCGCCTCACCGCGCTGGCCTTTTCCTGTATTCAATCGCTGTTTAAAAGGCTCTATAATAAAAGTAGGGGTGTCGACAAAAAAAGAGAGACAAAGTAAAACCGATCAGGTAAAATGAAAATGCGACAATCCACAACCTGAGGAGGAAATACTTTGTCCAATCTCGATTGTAGCGCAAAACTGCTGGAAATGGAAGGGGTTCGAATCGAAAATCTGGAGGAGACTGAGCGGGAAATCGTCTTGCAGATATCTTTAGAGCGGTGTGCGCAGGTCTGCAAGCGCTGCGGCGCGGAGACGGAACGCGTTCATGATTATCGCGTTCGACAGATGCGCGATCTGGAACTGCGAGGGAAATCGATGCGACTGCTGTATCGCCGTCGGCGGTATGTCTGCCCTGATTGCGGAAAGCGTTTCGCCGAACAAAACGCGTTTGTCGGGCGATACATGCGCTTCACCCACCGAACCGGCGAGAAAATCATGACCTTGCTGCGCCGGCGCAGCAGCATGAAGGATATCGCAAAGGACACCGGCGTTTCGGTCATCGGCGTGCAGCGGGTGCTGAAGATGGCGCCCGTTTCGAAACCGTCACGGCTTCCGGAAGCCGTGGCCTTCGACGAATTCAAGGGCAACGCGGGCGGCGAGCGCTTCCAGTGCATCGTCACCGACCCGCTGGGCCGCCGCGTTTTCGATATTTTGCCGTCGCGAACCTTGGAGACGATTCAGGATTACCTGCGCACGTTTCCCAACCGCGGTGAAGTGAAATACGTCGTCATGGACATGAACCGTAACTTCCGGGACGCGGCGAAGGCGTTCCTTCCGAACGCGAAAATCATCATCGACCGCTTTCACGTGGTGCGATACTACACGGAAGCCATGGAAAACGTCCGCAGAAACTTTCAGAAAACGCTCCCTAAGGCGCAGCGGAAGCACTTCAAGCTCTCAAGGAGACTGCTCCTCGCCCATCGCGACCGGCTTTCCGAGGAAGACCGCGCCGCCGTGGACGTAATGCTCCGCTTTTCCGATCGGCTCTTGCAGGCGTATGCCCTCAAGGAGACGTTTTACGACTTCATGGCAGCGCCCAGCCGCAATGAAGCCGAACACCTAATGGAATGGATTTCTGGCTGGAGGCCTGCGACCGCCTGAATCTTCCGGAGTTCAAATCCTGCCGCAAAATGCTGGCAACCTGGCGACGCTACATCCTAAATGCATTCGACATTCGCCTGTCTAACGGATTTACTGAGGGCTGCAACAACGCCATCAAAACCCTCAAACGCCTCGCCTTCGGCTTCAGAAGCTTCAACACCTTCAGGGTTAGGATTCTGCTTGCTTCAAGGGCGCGCCCCTACATTTGACAAAGAACCGTTTAAAGGCGCTCCATCCTTCTTCCTGTATCTCTTGCAAGGTGCGACGGCGGGAAACAGCCGCCGCTGATCGATAGGGGGAAATGCACCCCATGCCCCTCTTGCGGGGTGCGACATGCGCCAGGTGACGCTGGCCTGTTTCCGGTCGGTATTTCAACTCACGCACCTCTTGCGAGGTGCGACGCTAACCGCCGCGCTTTTCACAGAATTAACAGATTCCAACTCACGCACCTCTTGCGAGGTGCGACTGACTATTTTTCGTGATCAGCTGGACAACGCATTGATTTCAACTCACGCACCTCTTGCGAGGTGCGACACGATCGAATGTGCGGGCGGAATTTTCGCCGAGATTTCAACTCACGCACCTCTTGCGAGGTGCGACCAGCCTGTCAAAAAAGGTCGCACAAAGCGGCCTTTTTTGATATAATGGGAACAGGTGATGAAGATGCTGAAGAGAGAAACCGAACAG